>DXEQ01000058.1 GCA_019114885.1 Candidatus Anaerobutyricum stercoripullorum | reverse complement strand
ATCCGGATCGGAATATTCGGATGCACGCTCTTTAACCAGGAAGCCACCTGCACAAGATCGTCAAGGCGCATGGTCGGCTCCCCGAATCCGCAGAAAATGATTTCATCCACGTGGGACCAGTCGTACTTCTCAAACTCCGCCTTCACTTCCTCCACGGTCGGGTCTTCCTTAAGCCACAGGCTGTTATGTTCATTGAATTCCTTGAGGCTCCGCAGACAGAAGGTGCAGGAACAGGAACAGCGGTTTGTCATATTGATATAGATCTTATTGGTGAATCCGTTCTCCTTAAGATCGGATAAATCCTGTCTGAAATCTTCCAGGTTATAATACACTCCATTTTTTGCCGTATATAAAATCATGCTCTACAACTCCTTTAAATATTCTTCAAAACAGATCCCATAGTTCCACGGCAGGTCCTGCCGCACAGTAAAAGCAATGGCCTTATCCAGAAATGTGATGGCCCGCCGGACGGCCTTCTCAAAATCGTCTCCCTGCAGGAGGGCACCGGTAACGATGGAGGCGAATACATCTCCCGTCCCCGAACGGTCGCCGCCAATCTTTCTGGTGGCGATAAGCTTCGCGCTCTTCCCCCGCTCATAGATATAATTGAAAATGCGCTCTCCCTGCTGCAGGCCGGTGATCACCACCCGGTCCGGTCCCTGCTCCGAGAGGGCATGGCCAATCTCCTCCAGAGAATCCGGCGACATATCCACTTTATGATAGTCCAGATCCAGCATCCGGCAGGCCTCTGTCAGATTGGGCGTCAGCACATCCGCGAAAGGCAAAAGCCGCTTCATCTCCTGGCACATTTCATCCGTATAGGAGGAGTACAGCTTGCCGTAATCTCCCATGACCGGGTCCACCACCGCCAGCGTATCTTCTTTTTTAAATCGCTCAAAAAAATCCACCACCAGCGAGATCTGCTCTTTTGATCCGATAAAACCGGAACAGATACCGTCAAAGGCAATGCCCGTCTTCTCCCAGCTGTCGATATATTCTTTCAGATAAGGCGTAAAGTCATGCAGAAAGTAATCGGGAAATCCGGTGTGGACCGAAAGGATCGCCGTGGGCAGGACGCAGCACTGCATCTTCATGGCCGAAATGATCGGCTGCGCCACCGCCGCCGCACAGCGGCCAAACCCCGTCACATCATTGATGACCGCCACTCGTTTTTGTTTTCTCATACTTACCTCCAGGCGCATTATGACAAAAATCATCTCTTCTGTAGCATAGCACAATCTGGTCTGCCCGAAAATGACCAATCATGATAATTTTTCCATGCCAGATATGTCACAGTTTATAAAAATGTGGCTCCACCTCTCCGTCGTCCTTCAGCTCCACCACGAGAAAGCTCGGCACCGGCGGGTACTGCCGCGGCTGCGCGATGCTGCCCGGATTAAAAACCGTCACACCCTCTTCCTCATACACATGATAGGCGGGTACGTGGGTGTGCCCGTAAAACACGAGATCGGCCCCCATCTCAAGGGCCTTATCAAGGAGCTCATCCTCTCCCCAGTTGACGCCGTACCGGTTGCCGTGGGTCACAAAGCAGACATGTCCCTCTATCTCAAAGATATCCTCGCTGTCCCCGGTAAAATAGTAATCACAGTTTCCTTCCGCCAGATATACCGGACAGTCAACGAGATTGCGGAGCATCTTTGGCGGGAACTCCGAGTCCCCGCAATGGACCAGCGCGTCCATCTGCCCCTTCATATAATCCAGCGCGATCGTCAGATTATCCATACTTCCGTGATTATCGCTGACCACCAAAATCTTTTTTCCCATATTAATCCCCTTTTATTCTCTGATTCATGTATTGCAGCCGCCTTAAGATTATACTTGATTTTGGCAAAAAAAGAAACTATACTATTTATGTTTTGGATAAAAAAGAGAAACCAATTACGGATTTATCGCTTATTTAACATACATTTGGGAGGATACTATGGCAAAGATCACAGATCCCATCGCCGTCTTTGATTCCGGCATGGGTGGAATCAGTGTACTGAAAGAAATGGTCCGGCTGATGCCGGAAGAAGACTTTATCTATTACGGCGATTCCCGCCACGCTCCTTACGGGACCAAGCCCACGGAAGTGGTGCGCCGTCTGACCATTGAGCGGGTCACGGACTTCATTGAGAAAAAGCACGCCAAGGCCATCGCCATCGCCTGCAACACCGCCACCAGCGCGGCCGTCGCCATCCTGCGGAAAATGTATCCCGACGTACCGCTGGTCGGTGTGGAACCGGCCATCAAGCCGGCCGTCTTTGCCTGCGATCATCCCCGGGTGCTTGTCATGGCCACTCCCGTCACTCTGAAAGAAGAAAAATTCCACAAACTGGAAGCCCTCTATGACGAGCAGGCGGATATCTACCCGCTGCCGTGTCCGGGCCTCATGGAGTTCGTGGAGGCGGGGAATCTGGACGGCGCAGAAGTCGATGACTATCTGCGGGAGAAGATCTCGCCGTACCTGGACAAAAATCTCACCGGCGTTGTGCTGGGCTGTACGCATTACCCATTCCTGCGCCGGGAGATCCGCGCCATCGTCGGTCCGTCCGTGGAGATCTTTGACGGCAGCTTCGGCACCGCCAGAGAACTGCGCCGCCGCATCACCGAGGCCGGCCTCCTGCGGGAGGACGGCCACAAAGGACAGGTCACCTTCTTAAACAGCTCCGACGACCCGGAGATGCTGCGGCGGTCCGAATACCTGTTCCGGCGGGAGATATAGGCGCTCTTCTCACAGAGCGCGGGATCGGCAATGCCGCCATCGTCCGTCCACCCTGCCTGCGATAGCAGCGATCACTTAAAGAAACGTCCTATCAGAACACGATGATATCATAACTCTTTGTAAAGCTCTCACCCGGAGCCAGGGCGATGATGCCCGGTTTCGCAGAGATCTCTCCCTCAAAGCCACGGTTGTCGCAACGTCCGCACCACGGTTCCAGACATACATACGGCGCGCCCGGTTTTGACCAGATACCGTAGTTCGGGAAATCTCTGCTCTCAAGAGCCACGTACGGCGTGCCGTCCGGCAGCGCCAGCGCCGCCCACTGAATCTGCCCGCCGTCAAAAACGAGGGCGTCCTTATCAAACATATCCTTCCGCAGCCGGTATCGATGGTCTTTCAATTTCATCGGCCACACCTTGTCAGTGACGGCCGTGCCGCTGTCCGTATCCAGCAGGATGTAGGACAGCTCGTCCACATCCGGCGCAAACTGCAGGAAATAATCTTCAAACTCCGTATCAGGAAGCACGTTCACCCGGAAAGCCGGATGCGCTCCGATGGTAAAGTACATCGTCTCGCCTCCCTGATTCGTCACATCCCACTGCACCGTCAGGCGATTGCCCTCGAGGCAATGGGTCACATCCAGCTGAAAGTCAAACGGATATCTCTCCCTTGTCCCCTCCGTGGACGTCAGACGATGCCGGATCATACTGCCGTCACATTCCACACGCTGAAACTCCATATCTCTCGCAAAACCGTGCTGTCCTGCCGGATACTCCTTACCTTCGTACAGATACTTTCCTCCGAAATGTTTGCCCACATTCGGAAAAAGAATCGGCGCGTGTCGTGCCCAGAACTCCGGGTCCGCCTGCCAGATCAGCTCTCTCTGGTTCGGCCGGTCAAAAAGATTGACCAGCTCTGCGCCATGATCAGAAATGACCACGGTCAGCTTGTCATTTTCCATGGTATAAATGCCCATAGTAATCCCTCCTACGTTTAAAGTGACTATATTATAGCACAAAAATTTACATAAAAACAGGTTATTTTTATAAGAATTCACCAATTCTGACCGTGTAATCTTAAACAGCCCCGCAGCGATCTGGCTGTCAGGGGCTGTTCCACACATTTTATTTCCCGAAGAATTTCACGGCATCTCTGCCCGCCGGATCTCCGCTACCGTTTATTTCCCGGAAAATTCCGTCGTCACCAGTTCCTCATATGGCGCGCGCTCCGAAAGCTCTCCCGCTTCCTCCAGAATATCCTGAATCAGCGTGAAACTGTCTTCCTCAAATAAGGTGTCCGTCTTATAGCTGTCCTGCTCAGCATAGCGGGCGATGATCTTCTCAATGGTTTTCTCATCGGTCTCCTTAAACTGCGGCGCGATCACTTCTGCCACCTCCGCCGCCGTGTGTTCCTCCACATATTTCTGCCCTTTTTCAATGGCCTTTGTGAAGGACTGGAGGAGTTCTTTGTTCTTCGCCAGAAACTCCTTCGTGGTGCTGTAGGCAGTGTACGGCACATAGCCGCTCTCCGTTCCCACGGAAGCGACCACGTATCCGGCACCCTCTTCCTCGATCATAGTTGCCGACGGCTCAAACTCCACCGTATAGTCTCCGGTGCCGCCCACAAAGGCTCCGGAGGTGTTGGCAAAGTCGATATTCTGTACCAGATTGACGTCCTTATGTGGATCGATGTTATGTTTCTTTAACACATACTCAAACACCATCTCCGGCATCCCGCCCGGCCGTCCGCCGATCACTTCTTTTCCCTTCAGATCTTCCCACTGAAAATCGTCTTCCTTCGTCCGGCTGACCACAAAGTTGCCCGCCCGCTGGGTAAGCTGCGCAAAGTTGATCAGATAATTCTCATTTCCCTCATTATACTGATAAATGGTGGCCTCCGGTCCCATGAGGGCGATATCGGCGTCGCCGCTGATAACCGCCGTGGCGCTCTTATCGGCGCCAAACCCCGTCTGTACTTCCAGATTGATCCCCTCATCCTCAAAATATCCCAGTTCCATAGCCACATACTGCGGCGCATAAAAAATGGAATGGGCCACCTCGTTGAGGCGCAGCGTCTTAAGATTGGTTTTCGGGCTGGCGCAGCCGGCCAGTCCCGCAGCCGCCAGCAGAACGGCTCCCACTGAAATCACAGCCGCCATTCTGCCAAAACTTCTTCCTTTTTTCTTATCCATCATAAAAAACTCCCGAAACTACATACCTGATTCCTAATCAGTGTATGCAGTCCGGGAGAATATGTGCGGCTGCCGCTTAGACCGGCTGGCTATCTGTATCGCCTGCTGATCTCATAAAAGTCTTCTTTTCCTTCGATGTAATCTTCATAGACGATCAACGGCTCTTTCCCTCCATAGACCTGACAGATACCGCAGAGTTCACAATTGTGCCTGCACCGGAATGTCTCCGCGATATACTGGTAACGTTCTTCTCTTGTGGAATGTGTAATTTCTGGTGGACGCATTTTTTTCTCCTCTCTCTGTCTCTTTGCAACAAACGTCAGATGGCTGCCCGCATATCCTCCGGCAGCGGAGCGGTCACGGTTATCTCCCGTCCCTCATAGGGATGAAGAAAGGTGACCTTCCAGGCGTGGAGCGCCGCGCGACAGATCTGTGGATGCTCCGGTTGGCCGGACGGCGTGTCTTTCTGCTGTGCCGGGCCCTGCCGGGCCGAACCTTGCTGCGCCGCTTCATCCCGCTTCGCTCCGGGCCGTTCCTTTTCCACATTCGCGAATAAGTTTCCATACAGTGCGTCGCCTGCCAGAGGACAGCCGATGGCCGCCATGTGAAAACGAATCTGATGGGTACGGCCGGTCTCAATATTGACGCGGCAAAGGGTCCACGGCCTGTTTTCACATAGGAGCCATGATCTGTTTTCTGCCGGCAGACTGTTTTCACCACACGAGTCCATCCCATCCCGGCCAGTAACGACGGTATAATGGGTCACCGCCGATTTGGCGGCCGGCCCGGTCCCCGCCCGCATTCTCAGATATCCGGCGCTCCGGTCCTCTTCCATGGGGATGGTGATGGTGCCGGAGGTCGCCGAGGGCTGTCCCCATACCAGTGCCAGATATTCTTTCTGAAAGCGTCCCTGCTGCCTCTGCCGCTGCATCCGGTCGGCTGTCATCTTGTTTTTGGCGATACCGACAATGCCGGAGGTGTCCTTGTCCAGACGGCCAAACAGGTGAACGCCGGCATTCTGGCCGGTCCTGCCATAATAGGCACGGATCTGGTCGTAGATACTGTCACCCCGATGTCCTTTTGAGGGGTGGCAGACCATGCCGGACGGTTTGTTGACAAACAACAGGTCAGCGTCCTCATACAGGATTCGTAGATGGTCATCCAAACATCTTTCCTTTTCTCCATGGGTAGCAACGGTTCTCATATTCTCTGACGCCCCACCCTGTCCCCGGGACGGCACAGCGTCCCCCACAGGAAGCGGCAAGCTGACGGCATCGTCTTCCATCCGGATCTGCAGCCGCTGCCCTGCCGCCACGATCTCACGCACTGTGACGGGCCTGCCGTCCAGAAGGATACCGTCCGGCATCTTTTTCAGGGAGCGGATCTTGCGGGTGCTCAGCTCCATCCCGCCATACAGGACAGCGCGGACCGGCTGCCCCTCCTCCTCTTTTGTTATTGTGTAGGTAAAGTAATGTATCTGTGACACTGCACTCTCCTTAAAAAAACCTGATTACATTTTCTGACACATCGACTGACATCTTTTGTTCACTGTGTCCCGTCCCGGACAAAACAGAAAAACACTGCCCCGGTCTTTTCCGCTTTTGTCGGCGGATTCCGCGCAGTGCTTTTCTATCTCTTTTTCTATTTCTGTTCCCTGTGGGACTGGAAGAATTCTGTCAGCGCATTGAGACTCTTCATCCACACGTTCAGTTCCTCCGGGGTCAGACTGTTGACGAGGGCGTCCGTCATCTCCCGGTGGAACTGTTTGTGGTGTTCGTATGCCTCCACTCCCTTTTCGCGAAGATATATATTTACAACGCGGCGGTCGTTTTCGCTGCGTTTTCGAGCTACGTATCCTTTTTTTACCAGACTGTTCATGGATGTTGTCAGAGAACCGACGGTAATATTGAGCTTCTTTGCTATATCGGTCATTCTGGCTCCGGAGTCCTCCCCGATTGCCTCAATAATATGCATGTCATTATTGCTGATATCTCTGAACTTATCTGTAATGATCGCTTTTTCTTCCAAATCCAATATTTCATGAAACGTATTGACCAGCATTGTATTGATCGTGTTTCTTAATTCATCCATGCTTTTACTTCCTTAATCCTCAAAAAAGCGAAAAGAATCAATCACTTCCTTCACTGTCCCGATGTGATCCGCCTCATAGGCCATGCCGCCGCAGAAGAGAAGGGCTTCATCCAGTTCTCCCTTTGCCGCGTGGATCAGCGCGTCGGTGATACAGTACGGTGTAGTGGCCGGGTTACAGGTATGGATACAGTTGAGACAACGGACTGCCGGTACGCGGACGCTGGAAGCGACCTTATCCATCAGCGCATTGTGGATGGCTCTTCCCGGCATACCCACCGGACTTTTTACGATCTCGATGTCTTCCTTATTGGCCCGGATATAGGCATTTTTGTATCTCTCATCGGCGTCACATTCCACGGTGGTCACGAATCGGGTCGCCACCTGAATGCCGTCCACCCCGAGACTCATGGCGTGCACATAATCGTCATGGTTCCGGATGCCTCCTGCCAGAACGACCGGGATCTTGTGTCCGTACTTCTCCTCGTATTTACGGACCACAGCCAGTATCTTTCTGACCTCCTCGTCATAGCTTTCCCTTGTAAATGTGGAAAGCTGATCCGGATGGAATCCCAGATGACCACCGGCCCAAGGGCCTTCGATCACCAGAAGATCGGCCGTGCATTTATACTTTCTGTCCCAGTATTTTAAGATGACCTTGGCAGACTTCTCCGTGGAGACGATCGGCGCGATGGCGACGCCGCTGTCTTTCGTGTACGCCGGAAGGTCCGCCGGAAGTCCGGCTCCGGATACGATGATATCCGCCCCGGCCTTCACGATTTCCCGGACATACTCTTCATAATGATTCATCGCCACCATAATGTTAAAGCCAATGATGCCGTCCGGCGCGATGGCGCGGGCCTTCTTCATCTCAGAATGAATGGCTCTCTTGTTGGCCTCGATGGGATTCTGATAGAAATCCGGCTCCCGGTACCCGGGATGGGCTGCGGAAATGATTCCCACAGCTCCTTCCTTCGCAACAGCCCCGGCCAGACCGCCCAGACTGATACCAACGCCCATTCCTCCCTGTAACAGAGGGACTTTCACTTCTTTTTTTCCAATGGTAAATGTTTTTCTCTCCATATTAACCCCCAGTTTTTTGCGCTACATTCTGCGGAAACGCGCGTAACGGGCTTCAATCAGTTCTTCTGTCGGCAGGTTCATTTTCTCTTTCAGGAATGCGCAGATCATCTCGTCCAGATTCTCACAGATATCCAGCATGGTATCCAGCGTGTAGGTCTCCGGTTCCGGAATGATCGTCTCCACGAAGCCCGCCTTATAGAGATCATAGGAGGTCAGCTTCATGGCCTTGGCCGCTTTCTCCGCCAGGCTGGCGTCTTTCCAGAGGATGGACGCAAAGCCTTCCGGTGAGAGGATGGAGTAGATGGCATTCTCCAACGCCCAGACTTCATCGGCCACCGCCAGGGCAAGCGCACCGCCGCTGCCGCCCTCTCCGATGAGCACCGACAGGATCGGCGTCTTCAGATCGGACATGTAAAACAGGTTGGAGGCGATGGCTTCGCCCTGTCCCCGCTCTTCTGCCTCCATACCCGGGAAAGCGCCCGGTGTATCCACAAAGCAGATGATCGGACGATGGAACTTCTCCGCCTGCTTCATGAGGCGAAGGGCCTTCCGGTATCCTTCCGGATTCGGCATACCAAAGTTCCGGTCCATGTTCTCCTGCGTATTCTTTCCTTTCATCTGCGCGATGACCGTTACCGGCTGCCCGTGGAACAGCGCGATACCGCCGCAGACAGAGTGGTCGTCTCCGAAATATCTGTCTCCGTGGAACTCCACAAAGGAATCAAACAGACCGTGGATATAGTCTTCGCCCACCGGCCGTCCCTTGGCCCGCGCCAGATGCACACGCTCCCATGCCGTCTTATCTTTGGCATGTTCCAGGGAAACCTGATATGGAGCTTTGTATTTACCCTGCTTCTTCACCGCCTCACTGAGATCCTTAAGCGCAGTGTCTCCGACAGCGCTGCCGGTCCGGTGAAGGTCCAGAATATGGCACAGTTCCTCTTTCAGATCCTGCCGCTCCACAATACGGTCCACAAAGCCGTGATCCAGCAGGAATTCGGAACGCTGGAAGCCCTTCGGCAGCTTCTGATGGATCGTCTGCTCTATAACACGAGGGCCGGCGAATCCGACCAGAGCCTTCGGCTCCGCCAGGATGATATCTCCCAGGGTGGCGAAGCTGGCTGTCACGCCGCCGGTGGTCGGGTCCGTCAGCACGGAAATGTACAGAAGTCCCGCGTCACTGTGTCTTTTCAGAGCGGCGGAAGTCTTGGCCATCTGCATCAGGGATGTCATACCCTCCTGCATTCTGGCTCCGCCGGAACAGGTGAAGATCACCACCGGAAGCTTCTCCCTTGTGGCTTTCTCGATGCCTCTTGTGATCTTCTCACCCACGACGGCACCCATGCTGGCGGTCATAAACCGTCCGTCCATGACCATGAGGACGACCTCGTTTTCTCCGATTCTGGCCCTTCCGGTCACAACAGCTTCATCCAGCCCGGTCTTTTCCTGCAATGCCTTTACCTTATCCGGATATTCCTTCATGCGGAGCGGATTTGTGTTGACAAGTCCTCTGTCCCACTCCTCAAAGGAACCTTCCTCCGTGACGAGGGCGATTCTCTCATAAGCCGGCATACGGAGATACCCTCC
>DXEQ01000057.1 GCA_019114885.1 Candidatus Anaerobutyricum stercoripullorum | reverse complement strand
AAGGATAAGGTGGTATTCATCATGGACCACAATGTACCGGCAGAGAATCCGAAGACTGCCGAGGCGCATAAGAAAATGCGGAATTTTGCCCAGGATCACGGCATTAAGCTCTATGAGGGACAGGGCGTCTGCCATCAGATCATGATGGAGGACTATGTCTGTCCGGGAGAGCTGATCTTCGGCGCGGACTCCCACACCACTTCCTACGGCGCGCTTGGCGCTTTCGGCACCGGCGTGGGCTGCACGGACTTTCTCTACGCCATGACCACCGGCACTTCCTGGGTGATGGTCCCGGAGACAATCCGCTTTAACCTGCACGGTTCCCTGCGCGAGGGCGTGTATGCGAGAGACCTGATCCTTACTATCATCGGCGACATCGGAGCCAACGGCGCCAACTACAAGATCATGGAGTTTGCCGGGGACGGCGCACATAACCTGTCCATCGACGAGCGGTTTGTCCTCTGCAATCTGACAGTGGAAGCCGGAGCAAAGGCCGGCATCGTGGAACCGGATGAGAAGGTCGTGGAATACTGCAAGGCCCACGGACGGGAAGCGGTACATATGTTTAAGAGCGACGACGATGCCCAGTTTGCCGCCGTTTATGACTACGACCTGAGCAAGATTGAACCGGTTGTCGTCCGCCCGGATTTTGTGGACAACTTTGCTCTCTTAAAAGATGTGAAGAAAGAAAAGATTGCCATCGACGAAGCCTTTGTGGGCTCCTGCAACAACGGCCGCATCGACGACCTGCGGGCGGCTGCCGACGCAGTGCGCGGCAAAAAAGTCAGCCCGAAAGTACGTTTTCTGGTAGCACCCGCTTCCAAATCCGTCTACATTCAGGCGCTGGAAGAAGGCGTCATCACCACGCTGATGGAAGCCGGAGCCATGATCATGAACCCGAACTGTTCCGTCTGCTGGGGCAGCTGTCAGGGCGTCATCGGTGAAAATGAAGTGCTCATCTCCACCGGAACAAGGAACTTCAAAGGCCGTGCCGGTCACCCGACTTCCAGAGTATACCTGGCAAACGCTGCTGTGACCGCCGCTTCCGCTGTGGCCGGATATATCACGGACGGAGTGGACTGAGACAGATTGAGCTGATTTATACAGATGCAACTATATAAATGTATGACAGGACTTCCTCTGTACACCGGTAGATTTCTGTCATACATCTTCTCAAATACTATATGGAAAGGATTTGACTCCTATGAGTAATACAGAGAAATTCACCGGCAGAGTCTGGGTGCTGGGTGACGACATCGACACAGATATCATCATCCCGACCGAATATCTGGCACTGCCGACTGTTGAGGATATGAAACAATATGGCTTCTCCCCGCTACGCCCGGAGCTGGCCGGTCAGATCAAAGAGGGCGACATCATCGTCGCCGGAAAGAATTTTGGCTGCGGCTCTTCCAGAGAACAGGCGCCGGAGATCATCAAGGCACTGAAGATCAAGTGCGTCATCGCCAAATCCTACGCCCGGATCTTTTTCCGCAATTCCATCAACAACGGCCTGCTTCTCATCGAGAACAGCGAGATTCAGGATGTGGTCAAAGAGGGCGATACCATCACCGTCACCATGGGCGAGTCCATCGAGAAGGACGGTCAGGTCTTCCCGATTCACCCTCTCCCGCAGAATCTGATGGATATCATCAATGCCGGCGGCCTCGTAAAGGCCATGCAGAAACGAAACGGCATCATATAGGAGGGGTTGACATGGGCTATACATTAATTGAGAAAATCATAAAGAAAAACATCGGCGCGGACCATGTGGAGCCGGGACAGATCGTCACCGTCAATGTGGACCGTGTCATGATTCACGATATTTTCATTCCATTTGTGGCGGAAAAATTCGAAGAAATGGGATTTCAGAAGTTATGGGACCCGGACAAAGTTGTCCTGATCTACGACCATCTGGTGCCGACCAGCGCCGTGGAAGATGTGCGCCACTTTAAGATTGGCGACGCATTTGCGGACAAATACGGACTGACCCACGTGCACAGAAGCGACGGCATCTGCCATCAGCTCATGACCGAGATGGGATACGCCAAACCGGGCAACATCGTGTTCGGCACCGACTCCCACACCACCACCTACGGCTGCGTGGGCTGTTTCTCCTCGGGCATCGGCTACACCGAGATGGCTGCCATTCTCGGCACGGGAGAAATGTGGATCCGCGTTCCGGAAACTATCAAAGTCGTCATCGACGGCGAGCTTCCGGCAAATGTATCTGCAAAAGACGTGATTCTCCGGCTCATCGGAGACCTGCGCGCTGACGGCGCCACCTACAAAGCTCTGGAGATCACCGGCTCTGCCGTGGATACTATGAGCGTGGCTTCCCGCATGACCATCTCCAATATGGCCATCGAAGCCGGAGCCAAAGCCTGCCTCTTCCGCCCGGACGAAAAAACCTGTGAATATTCCAAAGTATCCATGGAGGACGTGGACTGGCTTTACGGCGACGACGACGCCAGCTACTGCAAAGTCATGACCTATCAGGCGGAAGATCTTGTTCCTGTCTGCGCCTGCCCGTCCCAGGTGGACAACATCCATCCTGTATCTGAAGTGGAGGGCACAGAGCTTGACCAGGTATTCATCGGTTCCTGCACCAATGGCCGTCTGGAAGACCTGGCTGTGGCAGCCAGAATCCTCGAAGGAAAGACTGTTGCCTGCAAGCTCATCATCACCCCGGCCAGCCGCCAGATTTATCTGGACGCTATCAAAGCCGGCTACATGAAGACTCTGGCCGCAGCCGGAGCCATCATCACCCAGCCGGGCTGCGGACTTTGCTGCGGACGTGCCGGCGGCATCCTTACCAACGGCGAGAAGGTCCTCGCCACCAACAACCGGAACTTCCTGGGCCGCATGGGTACCTCCAAAGTAGGCATCTACCTGGGTTCCCCGGCCACCGCGGCCACCTCAGCCATCTACGGCAGGATCACTATGCCGGAATAGACAATATCGAACAAAGAGTTCTGCTCGGCAGAATGGACATCAGCCTCCATTCTGCCGTTTTCTTATTCTCATTTATTTATCATTCTATTATGCAACATTTATCAGTCCTCTCCTTCCACAATCCGCAGATTCCACGGTTCCAGCGCCAGAGTTTCCCCTGTCTGAATTTTTTGTCCGGTGAGGAGTTCCGTTCCCTCACTGTGCTGCCAGGACACTTCCTGTTTTTCGGGCGAGTAATTCAGATAATACCTCACGGTCTTTCCGTAGTCATTTTTTCCTTTTCGTACAATAACCGGGAAACACTCCTGTGGCAGCTCCACGCCTGCGGCCTGCAGTACAGTTTCAAGGATGGAGGTCAGCAGTTCTTCGCCAGTCATACAGCCCAGATAGAAAGCGGTTCCTTTCCCGTAAGAATTCCGGGTAAATGCCGCGTATTCTCCCCAGTTATAATGATCGTAGGAAAGAAGGGTTTCGGCGGTTTCCGGCAAGAGAAGTTCCATAAAAATTCTTGCCTGCATGTCAGACGCCAAATAACCTTCGTCCGGCGTCGTACCCTCCGCCCTCTCTCGTTTCTGCTGCTCTCCGTGCAGGCACTGCAGAAGTTTTCCTGTCAGCCCCACATGTTTCGGGAAGGCAAACTGATGGTATTTCACGCCAAGGCACTGACGGAGGATATGAGGCTGCACATCGTGACTGACCTTCAGGTTTTCATTGGAGAAAGCGGTTTTGAAGGTGACAAAGAGGGTGCCGCCATCTGCCACATACTGATTCAGCCGTTGGAGAAGGTCGTCGGGAGCGGCGTACAGGGCCGGAACGATGATGGCTTTATACTTGTCAAGGTGTTCCGATTCCGGCCAGATAAAGTCACACTCCACATTCATGCGGTAGAGGACATCGTATATCCAGCGCAGCACATCGTTATAACGGATGCCGTGATTGCCGTCGGCAGAGGCCTCGATACCAAACCAGTTCAGTCCCGTGAGAGCCTCGTTGCTGACAAGGATAGCGACATCATTGCGCTTTTTCAGGTTCACCAGATGACTGCCGGTTTCTTTCCATTCCTGTCCGATCACACAGGCTTCCCGATACGTCTCATTTTCTTCAAAGTCATGGCTCAGCAGCCCTTTCCAGTATGTCTCCATAGAGTTATGGATGGAATGCCAGTGCCAGTACATAACGCTGTCGGCGCCGGAAGCCAGATGGCTGTATGCCTGCAGGCGCAGCTGTCCCCTGTACGGCGTCCAGCCGGGCCATCCCTGGGCCTCTGTCTCTATGACCAGATAATTATCATTTTTTAAAGACCGGCTCATGTCGCCCCCAAAAGCAATTTCCGCGCCGGTCAGTTCATCCTGGGAGGGATGATATATATCCACTCCGGCGATAGTCAGCGCCCTTGCCGCATGATAATGATTGACTTCCGGCTGCACGCCGTAAGAATATCCCCGCCATTCAAAATCAAAATTGTGAGTGATAAACTGATCTTCTCTCCGGTATTCGCTGACGATGGCCGCCTGCCAGGCGAGGAAATCGTCCACCAGAGTCCGCTGGAATTTTTCAAACTCCGCGCCCAGACTGCCGTTTACGGTACCCCGGATGTCCGGAAAATCCTCCCAGGCGTCAATGCGGTTGCTCCAGTAGTCAAGTCCAAACTCATGATTCATGGCGTCAAGATCGTTATGGAACTTTTCCCGGAGATATTTCACGAACTTTTCCTGTACATTTTTTCCGGCCGTGCCATAATTTTTCGTCTCATTGTCAATCTGAAAACCGATAACACATTTCCGGTGAGCGGTACATTCCATCAGCTTCCGGATCACCCGCTCCGCGTAAAAAAGATATACCGGATGGGTGATATCCATGATCTGACGGGAGCCGTAAAGTGCCCGCCCCTTCGCCGTCGTCACCAGCACATCCGGATGAGACTTCACCATCCACGCAGGGACGGCGTAGGTGGGCGTGCCGATAATCACGTGAATACCCGCCTCTTCCATGGCGTCCATCACCCGCTCCACATGAGAAAAGTCAAAAACGCCCTCCTGCGGCTCGCAGGTACTCCAGGTGGACTCCGCGATCCGCACGGTGTTGATGCCCGCTTTTTTCATCAGAGCCACATCCTGGTCCAGACGGTCATACGGCATATATTCATCATAATAGGCCGCGCCAAAAAGTAGTTCTTTCATCCAAATTTCCTCCGCTTATTCATTTTTTTGTTATTGGTATAGTAACATAAACGCATCCCTCATGCAATCCACTTTCACAAACAGTATGTGTCAAGT
>DXEQ01000056.1 GCA_019114885.1 Candidatus Anaerobutyricum stercoripullorum | reverse complement strand
ATGCTCATGCATAAAATAATAATAACTCTGTTCATTTTCCGGGCTCATTCCTTTGTATTCATCCAGATTCACTGTTTTTACCTGTGAAAAATCCAACTCACCCTGTTCGTACCACTGTACAAGATTTTTATAAAGACCAATTGGTGAGGAACCTGTCGCCAAGCCCAGAACACAAGCCGGTTTTAACCAAATCTGTGCAGAAATCAATTTTGCTGCCTTCAAACTCATTTCATCATAATCTCTTGTTCTAATAATTCTCATAATGATCCTCCTCAATATAAAATATCCGAATTATCACTCTTTTGCAGTTTATGATATGCCTTGATAAAAAAAAACCAGATTTCCAGCATAGAAAGGATGTTCCTTCTTTCTGAAAATCTGGTTTTGCCTGCTTTGAGTAACAACCCAGCACTATAGATAGACCTATATTAACAAGTTCATTTTTAAATGTCAATATTTCTTTTTAAAATATTTATTGACGCCCTTCACGATACCGGCCGCAATCTTTTTCTGATAGCTGGCGGAATTCAGCTGTCGGTCCTCGGAAGGATTGCTCATAAAGCCGCACTCCAGAATCACGGTCGGAATCTTCGCCCAGTTGATGGTCGTGTAATAATTGGAGCGGATCGTGGCGTTGGCCCGCTTTCCCGTGGACTTTGACACTGCGGAGATCAGGCTGCTGCCCAGACGGCAGGTCTTCTTATATATCTTGCTGCCCAAATAGCGGGAACTTGCCGGCACGATGACCAACGGTCCTCTCGCTCCGGAAGAACCGGCGTTACAGTGGATACAGATATGCAGATCCGCACCGCTCTTGTTGGCCTTCTTTGTGCGCTGCTGGTTGGACAGAGGGCATTTGTTGGTATTGCGGAGCATGATCACTTTATAACCGGCCTTTCTAAGCGCCTTTCTCGTGGCCTTGGCAATGGCCAGATTGGTCTTGTACTCCGGGATGCCCGTGCTCACGCCGCTGGTACCGGAAGTGAGCTTCGCCTTGGTTGCGGATGATCCCGGCGCCAGGCGTTCTCTGGAAGAGATGCCCCGCTCCTGATGTCCGGCCGCGATAAAAATGGTCTTTTTCTTCTTTTTCTTTTTGGCGTTCTGGCCGGCGTTGGTATTTGTCGCCGCCTGCGGGTTCTCTGTGCCCGCCGGACTTTCTGCTGTCTGCGGGTTTTCCGCCGCCGCTGCCGGAATCGATACCGGCGCGAGAAGGCTCAGGATCAAAAGACAGACTGCTGCTGTCACACATAACTTTTTCATGCTGATTTTCCTCCTGTAGATGACGGCCGCATAAAAGGCGTCCGTTTTATCATGATTTTCTTCTGCTATTATATACCACTTTCTTATCTCTCTACAACAGGAAATATTTCTATACTCACAAAAAATTTATCGGCCGGCGCCGGATTCTTTCCACTCCACCACTGTGTCCGCCGCACGCATGGTAGACTCCCGGTGGGACACAAGGACAATCGTCTTGCCGCTGCCGGATTCTTTCAGAGATTTCAGGATGATACCCTCGTTGAGGGAATCCAGATTGCTGGTGGGCTCGTCCAGAAGCAGCAGCGGCGCGTCATGCAGAAACGCCCGGGCGATGCCGATCCGCTGCCGTTCGCCGCCGGAGAGCGTATCCCCCAGTTCTCCCACCTCCGTGTCGTAGCCTTTCGGCAGACTCATGATAAAATCATCCACGGACGCCTTCCGGGCCGCCGCACGGATCTCCTCCAAAGAAGCGCCGGGTCTCCCGATGGCAATATTGGCCGCGATGGTATCATGGAACAGATGGGTTTCCTGGGTCACGTAAGCCTCCGCCGCCCGCAGATGGGCGGTCGGAATACTGCGCACATCCTCTCCGGAAATGTACACCCCGCCGCTGTCCACATCCCAGAACCGCATGAGCAGCTTAAGAAGAGTGGATTTGCCGCAGCCACTGGGACCGTGGATTCCGGTGATCTGTCCCGGTTCTGCCCGGAAATCAAAGTCTTTTAAGATCCAGCCGCCACCTTTCCGTTCCTTGTCCGACAAAGCAGATGCCCCCATACCGCACACAGATTCTTCCATACCGTACATAGATGCATTTCCAGCGGTTTTCCTTCCTGTTTTCGTGTAACGAAAAGACACTTTTTTCGCGTCCGCTCCATCGAAGACAGACGTTTTATTTCCGCTTTTTTCCCAAAATGTAATCTGACTTCCGTCTCTTTCCGGCGGCACAGTCCTTCTCCCTTCCCGGTCCGGAGTTTCCGCCTCCGGCAGTTCTTCCACCACCGGTTCTTCTTCCAGGATGGCAAGCACCCGCTCTCCGCTGGCCAGCGTCTGGTTTAAATTATTGGACAGACTGGAGAGGGCGGTCACCGGTCCGAAGGACCCCATCATGGCCACCGTACAGAGCACCATCCCCGAAAAGTCCAGACTGCCGTCTTGAAACAGACCAGCCGTCAGCAGAAGCATCGCAAGAGAAAAAAACAGGATCAACAGGCCGTTGAGCGCCCTCTGGGTGCCTTCCATCTGATTGAGACGTTTCTGCTGCTGCCCCAGTGTCACAGAGCGGGACAGCAGTTGATCCCGGCGGGACGGACCCCGGCCGTACTGCAAAGTCTCGGACAGTCCCCGGAAAGAATCCAGGAGAAAGCTGTTAAAATCTCCGAAAGTATTGCGGTATTCCATGCCGGCTCCGGCCGTTCTTCTGCCATTCCAGAGAGGAAGGAAACATCCCACCGTCACATAGGCGGCAAAAGCCAGCATGGCCGCAGCCGGATGAAAAGCCGCCAGAAAGCGGACCATCACAAGTTCCGTGACCACCGCGATGGCGATGGGCGAGATGGTATGGGCATAAAAGACTTCCAGCAATTCGATATCCGAAGTGATCACCGATATCAGATTGCCACGGTCTTTTCCCTCCAGCTTTGCCGGACAGAGCCGTTGCAGCGCAGCAAAGAGCTTATGGCGGAGAATCGCCAGCAATTTAAACGCGATAAAATGATTACAGTATTGTTCCGCATAGTGAAGAATCCCCCGCAGCACCGCCAGCCCCAGTAAGAAAGGCAGGACCGACAGCAAAACCGAACCGGCAGCCATCACATTTCCGGAAGATACCCCTTCATAAAATGTACCGGCAGCCACACTGGTTTCCAGACTGCCAGGCAGCCAGACGCCAGTCAGTGCTCCCGCCGTCAAGATGGTCAGAAAGATGGCGCAGAGATACCCGGCGCTGCCAAAAAGCACCGCCAGCACAATGACAAACCAGAGGGGACGCACCAGACCGATGAGCCGTCCCATGATGGCCATACCGCTGCGCCGTCCGGCCGCGTTCCCTTTTTTTGCAGACCTTTCACCCGGATTCTTCTTCCACCCCGCTGTCTTTCCGGCTTGTCTGTCCGTCTTTATATGAAATGTACCGGCATCACGATTCATATGCTTCGCCTCCCTTCCCGTACTGTTCCAGTTCCTGCTGCGCAGTATACAGCTTATAATACGCGCCTTGCCGCCGCATCAGTTCCTCGTGGGTTCCCGACTCCACGATCTGTCCGGCTTCCATCATACAGATACAGTCGGAACGGACCACGTTGGACAGACGATGGGAGATGAGCAGCACTGTCTTTGTCCGCGCCAGCGCATGGATTACCTCCATGATCATTTCCTCGCTTTCCGCGTCAATATTGGAAGTGGCTTCATCAAAAATGTATATCGGCGTATCATGAAGGATTGCTCTGGCCAGAGCCAGTCTCTGGCATTGACCGCCGGAAAAATTGCTTCCCCGCTCGGCCACTGACGCCAGAAGACCTCCCCTGGTCTCCAGAAACTCCCAGAGGTTCACTTTCTCAAGCGCTTCCCTCATCTCCTGCTCCGAAGCCATCGGCGCCGCCATACGCAGATTCTCCTCCACCGTCCCCTTAAACAGATAGCTGTTGTGGCTGACCATGGTGATATGAGCAAGCAGCGCGCTCTCTTTTATCCGGGACAGCAGTACATTTTCAAGGAAAATATCTCCCGTATACCCTTTATTTCTCCCGGTCAGCAGACCGGCGATGGTACTCTTTCCGCAGCCGGAGACTCCCACCAGAGACACAAGGGAACCGGAGCTGATCGTTACACTGATATCTTTCAGAACAGGACGATCTGATTCATAAGAAAAACAAACATCTTGAAACATGATGTCCGGGGCTGTTTCCCGGTCTGTCAGGGCCGTTTCCCGGTCTGTCGGAGCTTTTTCCCGGTCTGTCGGAGCTTTTTCCCGGCCCGCGACAGGGAACTCCTCCGTGCCGTCCGTCGGTTCTTCCATGTCAAGAAAAGCAAAAATCTTATCGCTGGCGGCCATTCCGTTCATGGCAATGTGGAAAAAGGAGCCGAGCAGCCGCAGAGGAATAAAAAACTCCGAAGCCAGCAGTGTGATACACAAGGCCTGCATCATAGTGATGCTGCCGGCAAAGTATTCCGATATGGACACGGCCATCCCCACCGCCGCGCCGCCGTAGGCAACCACATCCATCACGGAAGTGGAATTCAGCTGCATGGTCAGCACTTTCATGGTGATTTTTCGAAACT
>DXEQ01000002.1 GCA_019114885.1 Candidatus Anaerobutyricum stercoripullorum | reverse complement strand
TTGTATGGTCCGCGGCCTTCTGCGACAGCCGCCTGTCCGCCACCGCATTTTCCAGCGACAGCACCGAAAACGTCAGAAGCGCCAGAGTCATAAAAATAAGAATCAGCAGAGATATCCCCACATTCATAACCGGGATTCCTTTTTTCTTCATGAGACGCCTCCTTCCGCTTCCGGACGATATAATCTCAGTGTGAGCTGATAGATGGATGACTGACCAGCCGCTGTCTGCGAAACATTTACCTCACCTGCCCCGACAGTCACATTCCACATCTCTCCGTCCTGCTGCCAGGCAGCCGAGATCACATATACCCCGTCCTCAGCCCGGCAGATCTTCCAGTTCCCATCGTAATATATGCTGGCTCCGCTCTCGGCGGTCTCCAGCTCCGGAAAATACTGCTGCAATTCCTGCAAAAAGAACTGGCTGGAGTCATACTGATCAGACTCATCCGCATCGCCGGTATTTTGTCCGGTGGCAACGGCCTGCTCTTTGGCATCCTGGTCGGCGCCTCCCAGTATCTCCGCCACAGAGGAGCACAGCTTCTGCGCCTGAAACAGATTCTCCGCCTCCCGGCTGATGGCATTTGACTTTGCGAAAGCCTGCAGGAACACCGTCGTGGTCATGGCAAAAAATGCAATGGCTATCATCAATTCAATTAGAAATAATCCTGATCTGGAATGTTTACGTATCCTCATTCTTCCATCCCCCCGGCAGATGTTCCACTGCTCTCATAACCATTTTCCGCGGTTTCAGCCGTGGCGGCCACTCCATTTGCCGCGGCCCGGATAAAGACGGTCTCCTCCTGACCGTCCGCCGACAGATCAAACTGCAGCAGGTCTTCTTCGGGTCTGCTCACTAAAAATGTGTCCAGAGCAACCAGCTCCTGCCCGCCCTGAAGCCCGGAAAATGTTTCTTTCTTTGTGAAGAGCTCTTTCAGATATCCGTCTTCCTGATAGATGTAGGAAGCATAACTCTCGCCGTTCACATCGGCTTCAATGACCAGCACCTGCCGCCCGGACATTTCCTGCACCGTTATTTTGGAAGAGTCCCCGCACTCGTGGACCTTCTCCTGCAGATAGGATACCGCCGTCCGAACCGTATAATTTTCTTCCAGACCCGCCGCCGTTTTCTCATAAATCCTTGCGCCCTGCAACACCACCAGCAGCGCGCAGAAACAAAACAGCAGGATAAACAGCAGCGGAAATAAAATATCTATCGTATGTATGCTTCCGCCGTTCTTTTTCATTTTTCCTCCCGGGACAGCCGCAGCACCCGAACCTGCGGCCGGATATTTTTCGCGACAATCTCATAATCCACAATATATTTTTCCTCGTTATAACGCAGCCCGTAATGCTCTTTGAGATACTCGATGCTCTCCGGATACGCCCCCTCCGTCCCGTAGCACAGCACCGCCGACTGCACCACCGCATTTTCTATGTTTTCCATCTCGGTCTCCTCCGTCACCGAGGAAACCGACTGGATTCCATATAAAAAAACGGCTATAAATATAAGAAAGATGCACACGGACAAAAAAAGCTGCCCGTGTCGGTTCTTTCGGATATACTTTTCCATCTATGCCTCCCTGTACAGTCTCATCCTATACTGGACAATATTCCCATCAGCGGCACCATGACCGACAGAAGGATTCCGCCCACCAGCACGGACAGAATCGCCACCATCGTTGGCTCCAGCACGGAGATAAAGTTCTGAATCCGCGCCGTCACCTCGCTGTCCGCCTGCAGCGCAATCTTTTTCAGCGCGTCGTCCGTATCTCCCGTCCTCTCCGCTATGTAAAGCATCCTGCCGTAAAGGCCGGTCAGCATGCCCGACTGCACAGCCGCCGCGGAAAATGACTCGCCTTCCTCGACGCGCTCCCGGCAGTCCTCCAGTTTCTTCCTCACTTTGTCATCCCCTTGCAGCAGGGAATCCACCATATGAAAAGCGCCGGTATAATCCATACCGCTGCGAAGAGCCATGGACATGCCCGAAGCAAACCGCGCCGTCTGCATCCGGCTCAGAATCTTCCGGGTTCCAAAGAAACCTCCTGCCATCTTCCTGAACCGCTCCTTGCCCTGCGGAGTACAGAACAGCCAGAGACATCCGGCAACCAGCAGGAAAACAACCAGCAGAATCACTCCATAATATCGGCGGATTCCGATTCCTGCCTGCAGCAGAACAGCTGCCATACCCGTCATCTGCCCGCCCAGCTGCTCATAAACCTGCGCGAACACCGGCAGCACCTTGACAATCATCACCAGGAAAATGACCAGCATCATGCCAAGCATGAGCAGCGGATAGGTCACGGCGCTCTTGATGTCCTGGACCATATTTTCCTCGCGCTCATAATAGGCCGCCAGTCCTTCCATGACCTCATCCAGATTACCTGTCTGCTCTCCGATGCGGGTCATCTGGATCATATAATCCGGAAAAGCTCCGGTCTCCTCCAGCGCATCATAAAAAATGCCTGTCTCGTCCAGATTCCTCTGAATCTCCTCATAAAGCTCCCGAAGGGGACTCTCCTCCTGCCCGGCATCTTCCTTCATAATCATAATTCCTTCCGCCGCAGAAATTCCTGATTTCAAAATCATCCCCATCTGCTCGCAGAAAAGAATCCTCTCACTGTTTGATAATACTTTTCCCATCTTTCATCCTCAAAGCGGCAAAACCGCGTATCTTCTGTCCGGCGTCCCGCCGATTTCCCTTCCGGCAAGCCTGCCGCCGCCTTCCGCATTTTCATCAGCCGGACAGCCATCAGGACGCCAGCTCTGAAAACCACTCCAGTATCCTTATCCGAAAGCGTCCCTTTTTTCCAAAAAGTACCTGACTTTCTTTCCTGGAAAGATCTCTTTCCACGTCTTCTCCGCCCTTTTCTGACAGAGCGGAAGATTCCTCTGCATTATAACATAGTTCCGGGTAAATTGCACACCACCAGTTATGTCCTTGGGCCGCTCCGATGTCCACCCGCAGCGCCTCATAAACGCCCGCCGGGAAGAACATTTTCCCGTACCTGCGCGCCGGAAATCTCTCCTGCACCACAGACACCCTGACGGCATCTTCGCTGCCGTTTTCCCTAAGGGTTTCCGCCGCCGTCTGCACAATATCGGGAAGCATTTTTTCCACCTCCGTTTTCAGTTCCCCGGCACTCTCCGCCCGGTCAGCAGCAGGCCGCAGCACCGCAAGCACCTCGTCCCGCACTTTAAGCTTCAGTTCCTGCTCCTCCGCCCCGTCTGACGCCGCTCTCACATGAAAGCGCAGCGCGGAATCATAAATCTGAAAATGATTTTCCATATAAATCTGATACAGCAGCACTGCCGTAAGCAGGAAAAGGATCGCCATGGCTGTGCGGACCATGATTCGATACGTTGCCACCACCGTACGGGCCACAGCCGCCCGCAGGCGAATTCTGCCCGCGCAGCTTGTTTTGTCTGTCATATGTTTTATTCTTGCATTTCGTTTTGTCTTTATATTCCATTCCTTTTTTGTATTCCATTTTGTTTTTGTATTCATAGGAAAAGGATAGACAGAAAATGAGAGCTTTAAACTGCCGGACGGGCAGCGCGGCAAAAAAGAACAGAAAACAAAAGAAGGAGCACCCGGAACCGGGCCTCTCTCCTTTGCAGCCGGAAATGTATTCCGGTCATTGGTATTTATTTTTACAATTATTGTCCTGCAGCTTCCCACTCACTGTCCTGCAGAAGACAGAATGCTCTCTGCCGCCAGCCATTTTTCCACCTGGGAGACATCCACCTTCAATACGCCGGCAATCACATCTTTCTCCAATCCGATCCGGGCCATCTCCACCGCGGTTTCTCTGGCCTTTTTCAGCTCTCCGGCCTTTTTGCCCCTGGCTTCTCCCTGGGCTTCTCCCGCCGCAAAGGCTTCTTCCTGCTGTTTTCTTCTGTGAATCGTATCGTCAAAAATCACATCCAGCATACTTGTCACCTCCTC
>DXEQ01000055.1 GCA_019114885.1 Candidatus Anaerobutyricum stercoripullorum | reverse complement strand
ACGATTTCCGTATCAGTGTCATTGAGGGGGACATCGCAGGGCAGGTGGACGCCGAGCGAATTGCCAGCCTCGGCATTCCCGCTGTTCAGCTGAATACGGACGGAGCCTGCCATATCGAGGCCATGAGCATCCGGCATATCCTTCCCGAACTTCCTCTGGATGACCTGGATGTTATTTTTGTGGAAAACATCGGCAATCTGGTATGTCCTGCCGAATTCCGCATCGGCGAATCTCTCCGCATTACTCTCCTGAGTATCCCGGAGGGAGACGACAAAGTAGAAAAATATCCCCTCATGTTCACAGACACTGATTGTCTTGTCCTTAACAAATATGATATGCTGCCTTATTTTGATTTTGATGAGGCAAGGATCCGCTCCAACTACGAGACGGTCAACCCAAACGCCCCTCTCTTCTGCGTCAGCAGCAGAACCGGGGACGGACTGGGAGCGCTGGCAGCGTTTCTTTCTGAACAGATCCATAAAGCGCAGCATCCCGAAGAGTCCTGCGCAAATCATGGAGCAGCGTCCGGGAATCGGTGAAAAAATAACCATTGAACAATGCTGCCGCAATCCCACCGGCTTCAGGCGGTGGGATAAAAAATACGAAGGGAGTACAATAATATGTGTCTGGCAATGCCCATGAAAATCAACGAAATAGACGGTCCTCTGGCCCGCTGCGAGGCCGGCGGACTCTCTCAGAATATCCGCATTGATTTCATCACGGACCCAAAACCCGGGGATTACGTCATGGTCCATGCGGGATTTGCTATCGAAAAAATGTCAGAAAAGGAAGCCCTGGAAAATATCGAGCTTCTTGAGGAAATAAAAAATGCTTTATGAAAACTGGTTTAAAAATCCGGGGGATGTGCCGTTTCTCCTTAAGAAAATCACTGATTACAGCAAACAGACCGGCCCCATCCGTCTGATGGAGGTCTGTGGAACTCACACCATGTCCATCGCCCGCAGTGGGATCAAAAGCGTTCTGCCGGAAAATGTACAGCTTCTCTCCGGCCCCGGCTGTCCGGTCTGCGTCACCCCCGCCAATATCATCGATATGATTCTCTCTCTGTCCGAACGGGAAGATATTCTGATCACCAGCTACGGAGATCTTCTCCGGGTTCCCGGTTCCATCCGGGGAGACAATCTTTTGAAACGCCGCGCTGGCGGCGGGAATGTAGAATCCGTCTACTCGCCCATGGACGCGCTCCGGCTGGCCGAAGATCATCCTGAAAAGGAAGTTGTCTTCCTTGGCGCAGGCTTTGAGACCACCGCACCCGGAACGGCCGCCTGCCTTCTGGAAGCTGCTTCCCGCCGCCTTGATAACTTTTCTGTACTCTGTCTGTTAAAACAGACTGAACCGGCCCTGCGCTCCCTCATCGAATCCCCGGATTTTGCCGTCAGTGGATTCCTCTGTCCGGGACATGTGGCCGCTATCATCGGAACGGATCGTTTTTCTTTTCTGCCCGGTGACTACCGGCTGCCTGGCGTTGTGGCCGGCTTTGAAGCTGCAGACCTGCTTTGCTCTATTCTGGAACTGACACGGATGCTTGCCGAAAATCGCCCGGCTCTCAAAAACGAATATACCCGCCTCGTCCGGCCGGGAGGTAATCCAGCGGCTCTTTCTCTCATGGAAAAAGTCTTTCGTCCGGCGCCGTCCCGCTGGCGGGGACTTGGATACATTGACGGCAGCGGTTATGCCATCCGGGACGAGTACGCCTCCTGGGACGCCATGCAAAAGTTCTCTCTGAAGCCCCCGGCAGAAACCGAGATTCCCGGATGTCAGTGTTCCGGCGTTATCCGCGGCGTCGTTCGTCCTGCAGACTGCCCGCTGTTTGGGAATATCTGCTCTCCAGCCAGCCCGGTTGGCCCTTGCATGGTATCCGGAGAAGGCGCCTGCGCCGCAGCGTATCAATACGGATAATTGTGGATATAACTATCGTTTCCGTCTGCAATAAATAATTATAAGTTAAATTATTTTATCGACAAATATGAAAAATAAAACAACAAGTAATACAATGATGAATACCAACACAAAAAATATAGATAAACATAACACAGAAATTATGAGCGAACGCATCACTCTGGATTATGGCAGCGGCGGTCTGAAAACGGCAGAGCTGATTGACAGCATTCTCCTGCCCGCCTTCGATAATCCCGCTCTGGCTTCTCTGGGTGACGGAGCACTGCTGAAAGGAAACAGGCAGCTGGTTTTCTCCACCGACAGTTTCGTGGTCACTCCGTGGCGATTTCCCGGCGGCGATATCGGAAAGCTCTCTGTCTGCGGTACTGTCAATGACGTCTGTATGGCAGGAGGCGAGCCAAAATATTTAAGTCTTTCCTTTATTCTGGAAGAAGGCTTTCTTTTTGCCGATTTCCGGAACATCGTATCTTCCATCGCCGAAGAATCCAAAAAGGCAGGCATCTCCATTGTCACCGGAGATACCAAAGTAGTAGAAGCCGGCAAGTGTGACGGTATCTATATCAACACTGCCGGCATCGGCTTCCAGAGAGCCTGCCTGCCAGGCAAGACCGGCATCCGCCCCGGCGACGCGGTTCTTATCAGCGGTACCATAGGGTGCCACGGCACTGCGGTCATGATGGCCCGCTCCGGCCTGCTGACTGCGGACAGCCCTCTGGTCTCTGACTGCCGCCTTCTGCACGAGATCAGCGCAGCGGCGCTTACCGCCGCCGGCGCCATGAGACATGGTTCTACGACACCTGATTCTATGCCGCATCACATGTCTGACGCCATCCGCATCATGCGCGATCCCACCAGAGGCGGCGTCGCCACCACTCTCAACGAATTTACGGAACAGATGCCTTTCTCCATCGAACTGGATGAGTCTTCTCTTCCTTTTGATACTTCAGTGGAAACAGCCTGTCACATGCTGGGACTGGACCCACTCTACTGCGCCTGTGAAGGACGGATGCTTGTGGTCTGTGCCCCGGAGGCTGCCGCGCAGATTCTTACCGCCATGCAGAAGACTCCCGGCGGAGAACATGCCGCGCAGATCGGCACTGTCACAAAAGAAATGCCAGGCAAGGTTATCCTGAAAACCTCCATCGGCGGACGGCGCATTTTATCCAGACTGACCGGTATCCAGCTGCCCAGAATCTGCTGAGACAGCCGGCCCGTCAAATGCTGAGGCGGCGGCACAGACCTGCGCAAAGATAACGCGCGGTTCCGGTCCGCAGCCTCCTCCCCTCTTCCTTCATAATCACAGATTTATTATATATTTGCGATACAATACGGTAAATATCCGTAAGGGAACAGTATTTACAGATATGTTGAGAAAACATATAATAGACAAGATTTTGTACACAAAAAAGTAATGGAGGAAATTTATGAATAACAGAAAAAGCACAGCTATTCTTTTAGGCGCGCTGACCGCTGCCATCGTCTTT
>DXEQ01000054.1 GCA_019114885.1 Candidatus Anaerobutyricum stercoripullorum | reverse complement strand
GGTCTGGTCGCCGTTTGTCACGATGGTCTTGTTGCCGAGAACACGGACCGGCGCATAGATGATCAGGCTCGGATCTTCCAGTTTGGATTCGTCAAATGCCTGCGTGCGGATTCCTTCTCCGTCCTCCACGAAAATACGGTTGCGGCTGTTGGCGCTTCTTCCCATAATAAAATACGCCGTCACTGCCTTTGTCCCATCAGCAGAGCGGCCGACAATAATTCCTCTTCCCGGATAAGAATTTTCACTTAATTCTTTTGCGATTGAAATCTTTTCCATTGGAATCCTCCTTCTTTTTCACTGATAACATGAACTGATAACAAATTTCCTGTATTTACAAAGTATACAATAAGATATCCGGAAACGCAACTGTTACTGTCGGTCAGAAAACTCTTTCATATTTCTTAACAAATGTGGTAAAATAAGAGAAGCTTTTAAATATCAAGAAAGGGATGACCTATGAAAAAATTATTCTATCTTTCCTGCTGCGTCCTGGCAGCTTTTCTGTGCCTGACCGGATGCGCCGGACAAAAGCCGGCGATCACAGACTCCTCGGAGCTTGCGGGCAGCTGGTACGGCTGCGGCAGCGCCCTCGGAAAGGACAGCTCCTACCGCGCCGGCAATCTCTGTCTGTCCATTGACGATAAGGGGTCACTGATCTTATCTGACCTGGAGCAGAGCGCGGATCTGTTCCACGGAACGATTTCCATTGATTCCGACAGTCAGATCTCCATCACGGAGGACGCCGCTTTTGACAACCGGCTTCCGAAAGGCTGGGAGGATTTCTCCGGCCAGGGTGATTTCTCCTACCAGGCGCCGGACACCGGACATCTGCTCCTCACATACGGGGATATCAGCTATTATTTTATAAAGGAAGGAGCCGACGACAGAACAGACATCTCGTTAAGTCCGCTGCTTGACATCGCGGAGACCGATATCTGGTACACCAGCCCGGAAGAATCTGCTTCAGATTCCATTTATGAGCTGGCTTTGTACGATAATTACGCCGAGCTCTCCTCTCTCCGTGCGGACGACGGCGGGCAGGGTACCTTCCTCATGAATCTCCTTTACTGTGACAACGAGGGAGAGGAATTCTCTTTTTACACGTATCGGAACGAGGATACGGAGCTTCCGGAGATTTTTGATTCCCTTCCGGAGGGAGTCTCCCGGATCAACCTGCGTCTGTCCTCCTCCAACGAATCCCTCACCATGGAATACGACGGACAATCTCTTTCTTTCTATAATAATGTGATCTACGGTCTGAATACTTCCAGCACCGCCTACTTTTTAAACGACACCTGTTTTTACTGGCGGTTTGATAAAGCAGACCATTTCTGTCACTTTGCCACCGATGACGGCACCGGCGCCCTCTGCCTTTTCATCTCCGACGGAAAGCCGGACGACACCGACGCCAACGTCATCTGCATGGAAGTCACCATTGATGAGAAGGACTCTTCCATCCTGTTTGCCTTCGACCGTCAGCGGAGCAGGCTGACCACCGCAAAAGACAGCGCCCTCTTCCGGTATTTTAAGGCTCTGGAAGAAGAGCACGGCAATCCGCTGCGGATCACTTACAAGCTGAAAGATTCGAAGCTCACTCTGAAAGCCAGAAAATATTTCGGCAAGAATTATACCTTTGACCTGGAGGACTATTCCTCTTAAACGATTGGAGTTCATACCATGATTGAAGTTGAGATCAAGCTGCCCGTTCACCGGCGGGCAGCCATCGAAAAAGGGCTTCGCAGCCTGCATTTTGAGCCCGGTGATCTGATCAGAGAGTCAGATATTTATTTTACCAGTGATTTTCATGACTTTATGGGAAGTGACGAGGCACTGCGTCTCCGGGACAGCGAGAACCTCTCCCGGGCCGCTGCCTCTTCTTTCCTTACATATAAGGGACCGAAGCTGGATACGGTCTCCAGTACCCGGCAGGAACTGGAAACCGCAGTCTCCGACAGCGGCGTCTGCCGGGACATCCTGCTGTCCTTAGGCTATCGGGAGCTGTCTCCGGTGCGGAAGCTCCGGCAGTATTACCACCGGGGGCCGCTGACCGCCTGCGTGGATCAGGTGGAAGGTCTGGGCTCTTTTCTCGAACTGGAACTTCTGGTCGAGACGGAAGAAGACCGGCCGGAAGCCCTCAAAAAAATCGAGGCCATCCTGCATGACCTCGACTGTCGGATGGAAGACACCACCCGGTATTCCTACCTGTATATGCTGCAGACACGGCACGGCTGACCGCCGGCCGGATATACGGTCTGATATGATGCGGGCCCTGTCACAGCAGGCCCTGCATCCACTGCTCCTCTTCCCGCAGAAGTTCATCCAGCTCCGTCTCCAGACGGCACATCCATTCCAGCAGCACAAACGAAACCCGTATGAATTCCTGACCGGCTCCCACCGCAGCAGCGGCATCTGTTCTGCTTCCTGCCGAAACTTCTGCGACTGCTCTGCTTTCCGCCAAAGCGCCTGCATCCGCTCTGCTCCCTTTCGAAACCCCGGCATCCGTTCCGGTCTGCGCCGCTGCGGCGTCCGCAGTCTGCACATCCGTCACTTCCACCCGGATGGCTTCTGTCGGATCTCCGGGATGATAGAGCTTTAACACATCGCCGATGCCAATCTCCCTGCCCGCAACCCGGCGGGGAACTAAGATCCACGTCACCTCATGTTCTTTTATCTTCTCAAACCGTTCTGTTTCTATATCAAGATAATGTTCCATACCCTCTGTCCTCATTACATTTTCCATATCGTTTCCCTGTCATCCTAACACACCCGCTCCCCTTTTACAAGAAAGAATCCTCCCGGGCCGAACCTGCCCGTACAAAGGCATTCTGTCTTGCAAACTTATTTTCTCTGGTATAAGATGATGATACCGGAATCAAAACAGGAATAAACAGACATTTATCATAAAAATGACAAAGAAAGAGGGAATCCCATGAAGATCATACACACAGCGGACTGGCATCTGGGCAAAAATCTGGAAGGACACAGCCGCCTTCCGGAACAGGAAATGTTTTTAAATGATTTTGTCCGCATCTGTCAG
Source organism: Candidatus Anaerobutyricum stercoripullorum (assembly GCA_019114885.1). Classification (GTDB taxonomy): domain Bacteria; phylum Bacillota; class Clostridia; order Lachnospirales; family Lachnospiraceae; genus Anaerobutyricum; species Anaerobutyricum stercoripullorum. The sequence goes on along the minus strand of DXEQ01000054.1, from coordinate 9,327 downwards.
GAAGAGGAGGCCGACCTGATCCTCATTGCCGGAGACATTTATGACAGCTACAATCCTCCGGCCATGGCGGAACAGCTCTTCTATGATACGTTAAAACAGCTTTCCCGCGGGGGACGGTGCATGACCGTGATCATTGCCGGCAACCACGACAATCCCGACCGTCTGACCGCCTCCGGTCCTCTGGCGAGAGAACACGGCATCGTCATGGCAGGCACGCCCAACACCGTGGTTCCCACCGGTCTTTACGGAGAAAACCGAATTACCGATAGCGGCGCAGGTCATATCCATGTCGAGATCCGCGGGGAGAAGGCCGACATCCTTCTGGTCCCTTTTCCCAGCGAAAAGCGGCTGGGCGAGCTCTATCTGGGCGACAGCACGGAGGAAGACCGGAAAATGCAAAACTATGAGAACCGGATGCGGCGGCTCTTTTCCTCTCTGGCCAAGACCTTCCGCCCGGACGCCATTCATCTGATCGTCAGCCATCTGTTCGTCTTAAACAGCACCGGTGACGGCTCAGAGCGCAGCGTACAGCTGGGCGGCAGTTATCTGCTGCCCGGGGATATTTTCCCGGAGACGGCGGACTACATCGCCCTCGGCCACGTGCACAAGCCGCAGCAGGTACCGGGACGAAAAGACGCCTTTTACAGCGGCTCCCCCCTGCATTACAACCAGCGGGAGATTGCCTTTGACAATACAGTGATCGCTCTTGAACTGTCCGCAGGACGCCCGTTTTCCATGCGCCGTATCGCGCTGCCAGTCTACAAACCCATTGAAATCTGGCGCTGCGACAGTCCGGAGGACGCCATCGCCCGCTGCGAGGCCCATGCGGGAGAGGAATCCTGGGTATACATGGAAATCAAGACAGACCATTACATCCACGAAGAAGACATCCGCGCCATGAAACGGAACAAGGCAGACATCCTGGCCATCCGTCCCGTTTTCCAGGAAAACGGGAGCAGTCTTTCTGCCCCGGAACAGCCGGAGGAGCTGCCGTTTTCCGTCCTCGTGCAGAACTATTACAAAAAACGATTCCAGACCGACATGGACGAGGAGACCCTCTCTCTCCTCCTGGAAATCATGGAAGAATCGGAGGAAACCATATGAGACCATTGAAACTCACTCTCCGGGGAATCAACAGCTACCGGAAGGAGCAGACCATCGACTTTGCGGCTCTGACCTCGGCCGGTTTGTTCGGCATCTTCGGCCCCACCGGCAGCGGCAAGTCCAGCATCCTGGACGCCATCACTCTGGCTCTTTACGCAAAGCTCCCCCGGTCCACGAAAAATTTCATCAATATTAATGAAGAAACGGCCGCCGTGTCTTTTCTTTTTTCCATCACCTCCACCGAAACCCACAGGTATCAGGTGGAGCGTACTTTTCGGTATCATAAAGGAGGCACCGCCTCCACCGTCCGCAACACCGGCGCCACTCTCGCCGAGATCACAGCGGAGGGAACGAAGGTTCTCGCCGACCGTCCCACGGAGGTCACCCAGGAATGTATCCGCCTTCTGGGCTTAAGCAGCGAGGACTTCATGCGCACCGTCGTTCTCCCGCAGGGGCAGTTCAGTGAATTTCTGCGGTTAAAAAACGCGGACCGGCGCAGCATGCTCCAGCGAATCTTCCATCTGGAACAGTACGGTCTGGAGCTGACACAGAAAATCGCCGGCGCCCGGCAGAAGCAGGACCTTCTCCTGAGCAATCTGGAGGGACAGATGCAGACCTTCGCGGATCTCTCCCCGGATACCCTGCGGGAATACAAAACGGCCCACGCCCGGCTTCTGGAAGAGATCAAAGATATCACCGGGCAGAAAGAGAGGGCCGCGCAGGCCTTTCAGGAGGCCGACGCCACCCGTTCCCTCTTTCTGGAATACGCTCCCGTCAAAAGAGCTTACGAGGACAGTCTTGCACAGATGCCCGCCATGGAAGAAAAACAAAAAGCTCTGGATCTGGGCAGGCAGGCCGCGCAGGTCCGCCCGTTTTACCTGCAGGCTCAGGAGAGCGCCGCGCAGACAGCCGCGGCAGCCGCCGCGCTAAACAAGGCCCGGGAAGAACATCGTCTTGCCGAAACGGCCTGTCAGCAGGCAAAAAAAGAGGCGGACGCCGCATCAAAAGATTCCCTGCTGCGCCTCCCTTCTTTGCTGAAAAAGGAGCAGGACTATGACGCCGCCAGACAGCGGCAGGAGACCATCCGGCAATGGAACGCCCGCCTCTCTCAGGCGGAGATCACGCACCGTCAGACCGCCGCTTCCCTCGCGGCTCTAAAGGCCCAGGAAAAAGACTGTCTGACGGCCGGAGAACAGTACCAGAAAGAGATTGCGGCCAAAGAAGAAAAGGCCGCCGGTTCCAGACCGTCCCGGGAGGAAATGCACGCGCTGGAAGAAGGACATGTTCTGGAAGAAACGTACCGGGAAAAGCGGAGCCGTTATGAGGAGGAAAAGCAGCAGGAGCGCGCCATCCGCCAGCAGCTGGAACAGGAACAAAAGACCCTGACCACCCTGACGGAAGAACTGTATACCTGGCAGCGGCAGATCCGGCATAGTCAGATATCTCTCCGACAACAGGAAGACCGACTTGTGACACAGCAGAAAAAACAGGAAGAAGAGATGGCCAGCCTCCGGGAACAGTCCACACATTTGCAGAACCGGCACATGGCGCTGATTCTCCGCAGTCAATTAAAAGAGGGAGAGGTCTGTCCGGTCTGCGGCGGCATCCACCATGGAGAAGAATCACACCCGGAGGACGACACCCGGATTCTGGCACAGATCGATGCTCAAAAAAAACGGGAAGAGGCCCTCGCCGCCGAAGCAAAGGAGCGGGAGGAACAGCTTCACGCACTGCGGCAGAAACTGTCTCTCTCCGACATGCATCTGGAGACGATCTCGCATCTGCTTCCGGAACAGAGAGACGATGACAAAACTTCCTCTTTACCGGAACATCCCGCATCGGATCCTCTGCGCCTGCAGTCTCTGTCCACAGAATACCTTTCCTGCCGGGAGCGGTGCGCCCAGCTTGCCAAACAGTATGCCCGCCTGCGCAGACAGAACGAAGAACAGTACAACCGCCTGCAGCAGGCCGTCAGCGAGATCCTCGCCCTGAGGAAGCAGTGGAACACGGAGAACTTTACCACCACCCTCTCCCTGCGGCAGAAACAAGAGAAAGACTACGAGAAGCTGCAGGAAGAACTGACCCGTCTCCGCGGCCTGCAGGAGGAAAACCGCCGCAGGCAGGAGACGGTGGCCGCCAGAATCCTTCCTCTGTCCGGGGAAGCTGCCGCGGCCGAAAAAGAATTGCTCCATTACCGCTCCCTCATACAGGAGGAAGAACAGAAACTGCCGGAAGGCTGTGACATGCAGACGGATTTCTCCGCCCTCCGGGAAGAGGCCGTCCGGCAGCGGACAGCTCTGGAACAGCGGCAAAAAGAGTGGGCAGAACAGTACGAGGAAGCCTCGCTGACCCTGCAAAATAAAAAGGACGCCATGCTCCAGGCCGGAACCCGGCACGAACTGTGCCGGAACAATCAGCAGCAGGCGGAAGAAACCCTGCAAAAGCAGAGGACCCTCGCCGGATTCTCCCCGGAGGAGGACTGTCAGAAATCTTATCTCTCCCCGGAAGAGCTGACCGGCCTGGAAAAAGAACTGCAGGATTTCCACGATTCGTTTGCCAGAATAAAGGAGCGTCTTGCCTATCTGGAAGAAAAAAGGCAGGACCAGCACATTTCCGAGGAAGAGTGGAAGGCAAAAAAAGAACAGCTGGAACAGATCTCCGCCCTTTTGGAACAGCAGCAGAAAAAAGAGGCGGTACTGGCAGAAGAGGTGGAAAACTGCAAAAAGCAGCTGGAACAGAAGAAGAAACTCTCAAAAGAGCTGGACGCCGCCCTGCACCGCCGGGGGCTCATCCGGCAGCTGGAACAGCTTTTTAAAGGAAACGCGTTTATCGAATATGTGGCCGAATCCCGGCTGCGCTATATCGCCGCCGAGGCCTCCGTCATCCTCTCCTCCATCTCCAACGGAAGTTATGAGCTGGAGATCAACGATAAAGCGGAATTCATCATCCGGGACAACAAAAACGGCGGCGCTCCCCGCCCCTGCGATACCCTCTCCGGCGGCGAGACTTTCATCGCCTCCCTCTCTCTGGCTCTGGCCCTCTCCTCCGCCATCCAGTTAAACGGAACGGCTCCGCTGGAACTGTTCTTCCTGGACGAGGGCTTCGGCAATCTGGACGACGAACTTCTCGACGTGGTGATGACCAGCCTGGAACGGCTCCGCAGCACCAGACGAAGCATCGGCATCATCACGCATGTGGAGGCCATTCAGGCCCGGGTACCCGTAAAACTTGTCGTCACACCGTCGGATCTCAGCCAGGGCGGCAGCACCATACGGATGGAGTACAGCTGACGAAAAAAATATTTAAAAATGTTACATTTTCATTTCCATTTTATTGAGGATTGTGTTATACTTTATGCAAATGTAATGCAAATCATTAATAAAAAGGGAGAGATGTCACATGCATTTTAAATTTCGACATGGTTTGATCATTCTGCCGGCCGTATGTCTGATTCTGGCGGCGTCCGTCCACGCCGATGCCGCCTCCTACAAGACAACCGCCAGGACTGTCTGCTCAGCCAAAACCAGCGTACATGTGAGAAAAGGACCTGGCCTGTCCTATCCGGTGCAGACCACCATTCGAAAGGGGACGCGCGTCAAGAAGATCGGAGTGTGCGGTTCCTGGTCCGCCATCAAGACCAGTGGTTCCATCAGCTACATCAAATCCTCTTATTTAAAAAAGCTGTACAAGTTCATCTACGTGTCCGGAAGCAGCGTCAACCTGCGCAGCGGCCCGGGAACCAGTTACAGTTCCGTGGCGGTAGTCCCGAGAAACACCAGGTTAAAATGTACCGGCAAGAGCCACGGCTGGATGAAGGTGAAGTACAAAAAGCGGACCTGCTATATCAGCCGCTCCTTCACTTCCACAAAGAAGTCGGCCGCAGCCGCCGGAGGCGCCACCACCAATTCGGCGTCCGCCTCCCAGACCAGCGACTCCATCCGCGGAAGAGCCATTGCCGCGGCGAGAAACCGGATCGGGGATCTGTACAGCCAGTCCAGACGGAACATGCCGGGATATGCCGACTGTTCCAGCCTGCTGCGTGACGTTTTCCTTTCCGTCACCGGCGTCAACATCGGCGAGACCACCAATGGACAGATTGCCGCCCTGTCCGCCTACAAGAAGCCTCTATCCGCCCTGCAGGCAGGAGACATCCTCATGCGGATCGAGGCCGGTTCCAACCACGCGGCACTTTATATCGGCAACAATCAGTACATCCACGCCTCCTCCACCAGAGGACGGGTCGTGATCTCCACTTACTATCCTTCCAGCTCCTACTGGACATGCTGTTATGACGCCGCTGCCTACTGCAGCAGCCGTCGGTAACAGAGGCGCTGCCGCACTCCATCAGTGCGGCAGTATTTTTTTGCAAAAAGGAAGAGCCAGGTCCGCATAAGACCTGGCTCCCTGCATGAAACTAATGTATGTGACTCATCACAATCTTTCTACAGTCCCTTGTAGTATCTTCCCAGTGCATCCGCTGCCACCATGGCTGCATATACCTTCTCCGGAGTGATCTCCACAGGCTCATTGCCCAGAGTATCTGTCGGAGCTGCTGCCAGAGTCGCTGCTTCCATGAGAGCGTCCTTATCCGGATTCTCAATGCCCAGATCTGCAAATGTGGTAGGAAGTCCCACTTCCATACAGAAGGAGATCACTTCATCCAGCAGATCCTCGTCTGCGTTCTCCAGAACGAGCTGTGTCAGGGTACCGAAAGCAACCTTCTCGCCGTGATATAAGTGATGACACTCTTTGATGCAGGTCAGGCCGTTGTGGATGGCGTGAGCGCCTGCCAGACCGCCGCTCTCAAATCCGATACCGGAAAGGAGGGTGTTGGCCTCGATGATCTTCTCAACAGCCGCTGTGCATACATCCTGCTCTACAGCCAGTTTGGCCTTTACGCCTTCTTCGATCAGAGTATCGTAGCAGGCCTTTGCCAGCGTCATAGCCGCTACGGTCACCTTGCCGCCCGCACAGCTTGTGGCATTGGAAATCTGACATGCCTTCGCCTCAAAATAAGTTGCCAGCGCATCGCCCATACCGGATACCAGCAATCTTGCCGGAGCCTTCGCGATGATATCGGTATCTACCAGAACCACGTTCGGGTTAGCCGGAAGCCACAGATATTCTTCAAATACGCCGTCTTCCGTGTAAACAACCGTCAGAGCGGAGCAAGGCGCATCTGTCGCTGCAATGGTCGGAGCGATGATGACCGGAGTCTCTGTGTAGTAAGCAACTGCCTTGGCCGTATCAAAGATCTTGCCGCCGCCAACGCCGATGACCAGATCACAGCCGTTCTCTTTTACGATCGCCACCAGACGGTCAATCTCTTTTTTGCAGCACTCGCCGTTAAATGTCTCAAACATAAATGTGGCGTCCGTACCCTTGAAGCTCTCCTCAATGATACCTCCCACACGCTTGATTCCGGAAGCACTGATCAGGATAAATGCCTTCTTACCCAGCTTCACTGCGTATTCCGCTACATTTGCCAGTTCTCCTGCACCCTGTACATATTTGGACGGGCTGATAATAATATTTGCCATGATAAACTCCTCCTTTGTCCCATGAATATTATGTTATGATTATAACAAACAATCTATCCAAAAGAAAGCGGTATTTTATAAAAAAACATGGAAATATTTTCAAATCTCTAGCAAGGGGCAGAGACATTTTTTGTGCTTAATCGACAAAAAGACCGCCGAAAACCGGCGGCCTTTTCAGAAAATATACATATTCAATCTGTCAGACATTCTATTAGCTGAGCGCAGCGGTCACCAGCGCCATCTTATACACTTCGTCGGCGTTGCATCCGCGGCTTAAGTCGTTGATCGGCGCGTTCAGTCCCTGCAGGACCGGTCCGATGGCCTCGTATCCTCCCAGACGGGCAGCGATCTTATAGCCGATGTTGGCTGCGTTGATATCCGGGAAAATAAAGGTGTTGGCCTGTCCGGCTACCGGGGAACCCGGGCATTTGATGCCTGCCACTGTCTCAGATACGGCAGCGTCAAACTGCAGCTCGCCGTCCACAGCCAGATCCGGAGCCTGCTCTTTTACCTTGGCTGCGGCGTTGGCCATCTTTGTGACAGTATCGCCCTTGCCGGAACCCAGCGTGGAATAGGAAAGCAGGGCAACCTTCGGATCGATACCGAAGGCCCTGGCCGTCTTCGCACTCTCAATGGCAATCTCCACCAGCTCATCCTCATTCGGCTCGATATTGATGGCACAGTCCGCGAAAGCCAGCTTCTCGTCACCTTTCACCATGATGAAGGTGGAGCTTACGATATTGTTGCCCGGCTTCGTCTTGATCAGCTGCAGAGCCGGACGAACCGTGTCGGCGGTGGAGTATGTAGCGCCGCCCAGCAGGCAGTCCGCCTTGCCCATCTTCACCAGCATGGTTCCAAAGTAGTTGCCGTGCATTAAGTTGCTGCGCACCTGCTCTTCTGTCATCTTACCTTTACGGAGTCTGACCATCTCGTCCACCATGGCGTCCATCTCATCGTAATGGAGCGGGCTGATGATCTGGCATTTCTCAATATGAAAACCGCCTTCCTCGGCCGCTTTTTTCACTTCATCTTCTTCCCCAATAAGAATAACGCTTAAGATTCCTCCATTGGTCAGCTTGTCTGCCGCTTCCAGAATACGGGCGTCCGTTCCTTCTGTGAAGACGATGGTTCTTGGATTAGCCTTTAACTGTTCCGTCATTTTTTTGTACATTTTTGTCCCTCCAATAATTTATGTTCTTTTTCTGCTGATCGTGTATACATTATACACACGCTATCATCTTAATATCTTCTCACACATTTTGCAAGTATTTTATGCCGTACAATGGATTCTCTTTGCCGGACGCCGTCAGATCTGACCACATTTCTTCCTATATATATACTGTAAGGTGCCGTCCACGAAGGCTCCCTCCCGGAATGTGCCGGCCCGTACCAGCTCCCAGTCTTCTTCTCCCGGTCCCTCTTCCGGCAGCCGGGCAAAACCTTCCCACACCTTTCCATCCTGGAAAACGGCGTCGCACAGCATGCTGCCATCCTGCGCGTAAACCTGATACCGGTTCCCGTTCCAGCGATAGGCTGTCACACCGGACGGATACCGGTTCTTATAACCCAGACGGAACTTCTTGCCGGTGAGCCGATGGAAAAGATTGAGCATGGTCTGGTTGAGCAGCGAGGTATAGCGAACCCCGTCCAGCTTATCGTAATACACCGGATAAAACGGAAGCGTCATGCGCACAAACACGCTCTTAAGCTTCTCCGGATCCCGGACCTCCCCCGGCTTCTTCTCTTCATTTCCTTCCATATCGATACAGGCGAACAGATCGTCCAGAATCGCCGCGGACTGCGGCGTCAGCGACTGTCTGATCTTATCATAATGTTTCTGTACGGACTCAGAAGGAACGTTCATCCTTGTAAATGTATGAAAACTCCCTCTGCGGTACTGCAAAAACATTTTTTTAATCACCTGCGTCAGATACTGATACAGTTCCTTCTTTGCGGCGGTGACTTCCGGGTCTTCTTTCACCGGTTCTTTCTTCCGCTTCATCTCCACCGCGTCCACTTTCAGATCTCTTACTCTGGCTGTTCCTTCTGTCTCCTGTCCCCGACCATTCTTCCGGGAATGTCCTTTTGCGACCATCACCACAACTGCGGCTGCGATCACCAGGACAAGAAGCGCGATCACAATTCCACTCATCTGCTACCTCCATCTCTTCTCTCATTTTTAAGGAACGCTGCCATACGCGTTCCTCTCGCCAAATTTGTGCCGCAAAACGGCATGATGTAATAATTTTATCGAATTCACGGTGAAATTTCAACATAATTCTATGACGAAACAGGCATAAATATTGCTTTTCTTCGTTTTTTCCGGCAGGGGAACAGGGTTTTCTTTGCTTTTACATAAACAAGATAAGATTCTTGTCATTTCTGCATATTAATGATATGATAAGCCATATTTTCAGTGAGGAATATCATATGTTCGATTATTTTGTCCAACTCAATATCAAGATCCTGTTCGTGCTCGTGGCCTTCGGTTTTCTCATGGGGCTGGCCCGCCAGTCTGCCTGGAAGAACTTCTCCAGAAGCTCCCGCGGCTTTCTCCTGCTCGACATCCTGAATCTTATTGGCACGCCGGTCCACGAGTTGTCGCACCTGGTCTTTGCCCTTCTGTTCGGCTACCGCATCGACAAGGTGTGCCTGTACCGCCGGGTCCGGACCGCAAAGAAAC
>DXEQ01000053.1 GCA_019114885.1 Candidatus Anaerobutyricum stercoripullorum | reverse complement strand
TTCTTATTATATCCGTAATTCTTCAACAGCAGATCGCTGTCTCTCCAGTCCTTTTTCACCTTCACCCACAGCTTGAGGTTCACTCTCATGTCAAGAAGATTCTCAATCTCCTGTCTCGCCGTGGAGCCGATCTCCTTGATCATGGCTCCCTTCTTTCCGATAATGATACCCTTGTGGGAATCCCTCTCACAGATGATGGTGGCTTCGATATCCACCAGATTGCCCTTCGGGCGGATCTTCATCCGGTCGATGACCACGGCGATGCCGTGCGGAATCTCCTGGCTTAAGAGACGCAGCGCTTTCTCCCGCACCAGTTCCGCCACGATCTGGCGCTCCGGCTGATCGGTGACCGTGTCCTCATCGTAATACATCGGCCCTTCCGGGAGATACTGAAAGATTGTCTTGATGAGATCGTCGGTGTTAGTGCCCTCTTTGGCACTGACCGGAATCACCTCGGCAAAATCCACCTTATCTTTATAGGCCACGATGGCTTTCAGGATGTCTTCCTCCGTCGCCAGATCTGTCTTGTTGATCACAAGGAAGATCGGCGTCTTTACATTTTGTAACTTGTCGATGATGTACTGCTCGCCGCCGCCGATGAAGGTGGTCGGCTCCACCAGCCACAGCACCAGATCCACCTCATTTAAGGTGCGCTCCGCCGCCATGAGCATATAATCTCCCAGCTTGTTCTTCGCCTTATTGATGCCCGGCGTATCCAGAAAGACGATCTGTCCTTCTTCATTGGTGTAAACGGTCTGAATCCTGTTCCGGGTGGTCTGGGCCTTGCTGGAAGTGATGGCGATCTTCTGGCCGATCAGACGGTTCATCAGGGTGGATTTGCCCACATTCGGTCGCCCGATAATCGTTACAAATCCCGATTTAAACTTACTCATAGATTCTCCTCTCATAAATGCTCCGGCAGCAATCTTCATTGTCAATCCCTGTCGGAGCCATATCTTGTTTTTTATCTTTACTGCATCAGCGTGCGCCGACACATTTCCTGCCGGACTGCCGCGCTGGTTTACTGCATCAGGTTTCTCTTTGTGTCAAAAATATCCGCTTCCTGAATCTTCTTATCATTGCCGATGGCGCAGACCGTCCCCGCCTCCATCAACGTCTCCATGTACGGAGCCAGAGACCGGATGGTCTCCTGCGTGGTGGAAAGTACCTGCTCCCGCTCTCTCTGCAGCATCTCCGGGGTGGTACCGGTGAGATAGCCCATGAAAGAACGGTCGCCGAGGGCGGACGGTTCCAGCGGCTGATCCATGGCGCTGATGGTACCGATGATATATTTGGTCATATCCCGGTCGCTGACGTCAAAGTTTCTCACATATTCCGCCGCATTTTTGTAAACTTCCAGCGTGGCGGTCAGATGCGGGTCCCGGTAGGAAGTCAGGTATCCGTAACCGTTCCGGGAGAAACCGCACATGCAGCCGTAAGCGCCGCCGGTCACACGGATATTGATCCACAGATAATCGTAGGAGAAGATGGTCTTTAACACCCGGAGCGCGCCGGTGTACTCCTGTCCCTCTTTCTCAAAACGTCCGCCTGTGGCCACATACTGTACCTTGCTGGAAGTGCGGAATCCTTCGTTGGCCTTTCGCATCTCCATCTGCGGAACCGCCTTCACACAAGGCATATCGTAGAGGCGGCTGCCAAAATGAGCGAAATGGCTGCCCAGCAGATCGTCAAACCGGAACTCTCCGGTCAGTCCGACGATCAGGTTCTCTTTTCGGAAAATGCATTGCGCCGCGTGGAACAGATTCTCCATGAGCGTCTCTTTCTGCTCCTCAAAACGGGCGTCCAGATTCTTCACAAAATCATAGAAATCAATGCCTTCCGCCAGTTCTTTATATTTCATCATCGGGTCCACGTAGGAAAGGGCCCGGTTTGCCGCGTACACATGACCGGCCGACGGAATGCGGGTATCCATCTTCGTGCGCAGTTCGGAGAGAATCTCCTTTAATCTCTTCTCATCATTCAGCTTCGAAGTAAACAGGATCTCCTCCAGAAGGGCCATACCGTCCGACACCTGACTGCCCAGACATTTCATGCGGATGCTGAAATACGGACGGTAGCCGTCCCGCTTCCAGAGCAGCGGATAAATCCCGGTCTGGAACGCGATGCCGCCGATCTTCAGATTGATCTCCGTGGCCAGTTCATTATAACTGTAGTGCTCCGTATCCACATAGCGGAACAGTTCTACCAGCAGGGTGGCATACGGAATCAGCTCCTTCGGAAGTTCCGAGGAATCAAAAGAGAAGTCCAGATACACAATCCCATTGGTGTGATAATCATGAATCACCGCCGGGATATCGCCGATGGTCGTCTCCCTGTTTTTATAAGGAAGGGCTTCCTTTGTGATGTCAGACAGTTCCAGCAGAGGAATCTTAAGAAGTTCCTCCTGTGTGGACGGCGTCTCCTGAAACTCTTTTAACTTTCTCGTCTGTTCCGTGAGGAAATACAGCTGCTTTTTATCCAGAGTGCCCTTGATATGAGCCAGCTGGCGTTTCAGTTCGGCTTCCGCCCGCTCATTTTTGCCCTGCTCCGGATACAGATTCACAAAAGCTTTATGCGGATTATCCAGAAGGTATTTCTTCACCAGTCCCTCGAAATACCCGGTCTCCACCTTCTTTTTGAGCTCTGCCAGCGGCGTCAGCGTATCCGCCAGATCCAGAGCGTGTCCATCGTTATACAGCCATGTATTCAAAAAGTTCAATCCGTAGATCAGTCCCTTCGGATAGCGTCCGAAGCTGGCCTCCCGGTACTTGAATTCAAAATTGTTGATGGCAGAATACACCGCCTTTTTGTTCAGACCTTTCTCCACCTGCTCCGACAGAGCCTCCGTCAACACTTTGAGGAACGCTTCCTCCCGGCCCTGGGATACATTTTTTACGATCACGGAGAACACCGGCTGCTGAATCCCCGCATCCAGATAACTGTCCACATCTTTGCCGATGCCGGCGTCGATCAGCGCCTTCCTTACCGGCGCGCCCGGCATGGAAAACAGCACGTAATCAAGAATCTGGAGCGCCAGCATGTCTTCGTTATCGCTGCTCTTTCCCGTCACCACATTGTAGCTTAAATAAATGCCCTCGTCCTCACCGTCTTCCTCGGACACCGGGTAAGTATCCTTCACCGTGACCGGCTCAACAAATGCTTTCTGCAGCGCGATCTCCGAGTGAATCTCTTTTTTGTCAAAATGGCTCAGGTACTCTTCATCGATAAACGCCAGTTCCTTCGCATAGTCCACATTGCCATAGAGGTAAATGTAACTGTTGGACGGATGGTAATATCTCCGATGGAAGTTCAAAAAGTTCTCCCTTGTCAGTTCCGGAATCACGTCCGGGTCTCCACCGGATTCATAAAAGTACGGCGTATCTTTCAAAAGCGCCGCCTGAATCTTCCGCTGCAGCAGGTCGTCTGCCGAGGAGAACACGCCCTTCATCTCATTGTAGACCACGCCGTTGAACTTAAGCTCTCCCTCCGCGCTGTCCAGCTCGTAATGCCAGCCTTCCTGTTTCAGGATCTCATCCTGCTTGTAAATGTTCGGATAAAAAACCGCGTCCAGATACACATGCATCAGGTTATGATAATCCTTGTCATTGCAGCTGGCGATCGGATACACCGTCTTATCCGGGTACGTCATGGCATTTAAAAATGTGTTGAGCGACCCCTTGGCCAGCTCCACAAACGGGTCCTTAGACGGAAACTTATCCGATCCGCACAGCACCGAGTGCTCCAGGATATGTGCCACACCCGTATCGTCCGACGGCGGCGTCCGAAACGCGATACTGAACACCTTGTTGGTATCTTCGTTGTCAATGAGCAGCACCCTCGCTCCCGACTTCTTATGGCAGAGCACATAACCCTCCCCGTCCAGTTCCTCTATCTTTTTGCGCTCAACGAGCACATAGCCTTTTAAATCTGAAATATTCAACATATACAGACCTCCTGAATCTAATCGTTTCCATATGTGCATCATACACATTCGGTAGTATTCGCAATACTTTTGTTATCATAACACAAACAGGGAAAAAAAGGTATCCCGAAAGTACCTTAAAATACTTTCGGGATACCCTGACTTTTTGAGAAACAGAACTCCCTGTGCAGGATATTCTGTCTCACATTCAT
>DXEQ01000052.1 GCA_019114885.1 Candidatus Anaerobutyricum stercoripullorum | reverse complement strand
TTTGCCGATATCGGAGACGAGCAGAGCATCGAGATGAACCTGAGTACATTTTCTTCCCACATGACAAATATCATCCAGATCCTGAAGGATGCCCAGCCGGATTCGCTGGTGCTCCTCGACGAGCTCTGCGGCGGAACGGACCCGACCGAGGGCGCGGCTCTCGCCATCTCCATTCTGGATGATCTGCACACGGCGAAGATCCGCACCATTGCCACCACCCACTACGCGGAACTGAAAATGTACGCCATGGACACGGCGGGCGTGGAAAACGGCTGCTGCGAGTTTGATCTGGAGACTCTGTCCCCGACTTACCGGCTGCTCATCGGACTGCCGGGCAAGAGCAACGCTTTCGCCATCTCACAGCGTCTCGGACTGCCGGATTACATCATCGAGCAGGCGAAGTCCCAGCTGGACGTTTCCGCCATCGACTATGAAAATATGCTCTCTGAGCTGGAGAAAAACAAAGCGGAGATTGAGAAAGAGCAGGCGGAGCTTTACAGCACAAGACAGGAGATCGACCGCCTGAAAAATGAATTGAAAGAAAAACAGGATGACATCAAGGAGAAGCGGGCCGAACTGCTCCGGCAGGCGCGGGAAGAGGCCCACAATATCCTCTCCGAAGCCAAAGAAGTGGCCGATGAGTCCATCCGTAAATATAACGCCTGGGCGCAGCATCCGGGCCAGAACAATACCAAGAAGATGGAAGCCCAGCGGAGCAATCTCCGTGGCCGCATGTCCAAACTGGAAAAGCAGCTTGCCTACAAAGGTAAAAAAGCCAAAAATATCCTGCGGCCGGAGGACTTCAAGACCGGCGATCCGGTCTTTGTCACCACGCTTTCCTTAAAGGGTACCGTCAAAGCTCCGGCCAACAAGGACGGAGATCTGGTAGTGCAGATGGGCTTCTTAAGTTCCACTGTCAACTACAAGGATCTGGAGCTGCTGGACGCCAAAAAAGAGGCGCCGCAGGAGAAACCGAAAGACCGCTACAGCATCAACAAGGCAGCCACCATCTCACCGGAGATCAATCTGCTGGGATGTACGGTGGACGAAGGCATCTCCAAGCTGGAAAAATATATGGACGACGCCATGATCGCCGGACTTTCCTCTGTCCGGGTGGTACACGGCAAAGGTACCGGCGCCCTGCGGAAGGGTATCCACGAGTACCTTCGCCGCCTCAAGTTTGTAAAATCCTATCATCTGGCAGAATTCGGGGAAGGCGACGCCGGCGTAACCATCGTGGAGTTCCGGTAAATTACATCATATTACAAAAAACTGCGGCAAGATTTCTCTTCCGCAGTTTTTTATATCCTAAATTTCCATATGCAGGCTGAAATACTCCAGCGTCGCTTTTGCCACCAGCTTTCCTTCTTCCGTCCGGATATAGATGTCGTAGGTCAGCAGATTCTTCCCGGCCTTGAGCTCCACCGCCTCGGCGATGAGCTTCTCCGGGTTCATGGCAGCGTTCAGATAAGAAATCGTTCCGTTGGCGGTGGTCACCCGGCTTCCCCTTGAGGATGCGGCGGTGCCTCCCACCGAGTCGGCGAGGAAAAAGATAACGCCGCCGTGGACGGAGCCGATGGGATTCACGTGATACTCGCGAAACGCCAGCTCTCCTTTCGCCCAGCCCGGGCCCACATCGGTGATCTCAATTCCCATATATTCTGAGGCGGTTCCCTCCAGCCGGCGGTAGCGGAGAACCTTCTCAAAAAATTCTTTCGACGTATAATAATTCTCTTTTGTATTACCACTCATAATGATGTAACTGTCCTTCCAGTGTAAGCTCCTTAAATCCCTGCTGGCGAAGCGCCTCATACAGGATGATGGAGACTGAGTTTCCAAGATTCAGTGAGCGGATGGAATCCAGCATTGGAATCCGCACCGCTGTCTCTTTATAGTTGAGGAGAATCTCCTCCGGGATCCCCGCGCTCTCTTTTCCAAACATGATATAGCAGCCGTCCTCGTACTCCACTTCCGTGTAAGTCTGCTTTGACTTGGTGGTGGCCATATAAATCTTCGCGCCGGGATTTTTCTCCAGGAAGTCCTCAAAATTCACATAGCGGCGCACATCCAGCTTGTCCCAGTAATCAAGTCCCGCCCGCTTTAACATCTTGTCGTTAATCTTGAAGCCCAGCGGCTCGATCAGATGCAGGACACTGCCTGTCGCCACACAGGTTCTCCCGATATTTCCCGTGTTAGCCGGCATCTCCGGCTCATGCAGTACAATATTTACCATGGTTTATTCCTCCCGCAGCCGGTTCACAAACCGTTCCAGCCTGCCGAGAGCCTCTTTCAGCTCTTCGATGGAGTATGCATAAGAGATTCGAAGAAAGCCTTCCCCACAGTCTCCAAAAGCAGTTCCCGGAACCACAGCCACTTTTTCTTCTTTTAAGAAACGGCTGGCAAATTCATCGGCCGTCATGCCAAATTCCTTGATACATGGAAATGTATAGAACGCACCTTCCGGCTCGAAGCAGGAAAGTCCCATGTCCTTAAACTTCTGCAGCACAAAACGCCGCCGCTGGTTGTAGGATTTGCGCATCAGCTCCACGTCGTCGTCCCCGTTATTCATGGCCTCCACCGCCGCATACTGGCTGGTGGTCGGCGCCGCCATAATGGCAAACTGATGGATCTTCGTCATCTGCTCCACAATAATCTCCGGCCCCGCCACATAACCGAGCCTCCATCCGGTCATAGCAAATGCTTTGCTGAAGCCGTTGATGACGATGGTGCGCTCTCTCATTCCCGGGAATGAAGCGATAGAGCAGTGTTCGCCCTCGTAAGTAAGCTCTGAATATATCTCATCGGAGATCACAAAGAGGTCATGTTCTTTCACTATATCCACGATTGGTTCCAGATCCTCTTTGGTCATCACGGCTCCCGTCGGATTGTTGGGGAACGCCAGAATCAGAATCTTTGTCTTATCGGTGATGGCTGCGCGAAGCTCCTCCGCCGTGAGCTTAAACGCATTTTTTTCTTTCAGTTCTATGGTCACCGGAATCCCGTCGGCCAGCTCGATGCACGGCAGATAGGAAACATAACACGGTTCCGGCAGGATCACTTCATCTCCGGCATTCAGCATGGCCCGAAGCGCCAGATCAATACCTTCACTGCCGCCAACGGTGACAAGAATCTCATGAACCGGATCATATTGAAGCTTCAGTTTCCTCTCCAGATAACCGGCGATGGCTGTCCGCAGCTCCATGAGTCCGGCGTTGGAAGTATAGAATGTTCTGCCCTTTTCCAGAGAGAAAATGCCCTCCTCCCGGATGTGCCACGGCGTATCAAAGTCCGGCTCTCCCACACCGAGAGAAATGGCATCCGGCATCTCCTGTACCAGGTCGAAGAACTTCCGGATACCGGACGGCTTGATCTTTACAACTTTATCGGAAAGTGGATTTCTCATGGCGTCACCTTCATTCTGTTGCTCTCGTCCTTCTCCATCAGTATCATTCCGTGATCTTTATATTTCTTGAGCACAAAATGTGTCGCAGTTCCTGATACAGCTTCCAGGGTAGACAGCTTGGTGGAAACGAACATGGACACCTCTTTCAATGTCTTTCCTTCCAGAAAGACCACAAAGTCAAAGGCTCCGGACATGAGGTAAATAGACTTTACCTCCGGGTAATTACAGATGCGCTCCGCCAGCTTCTCAAAGCCCTGTCCACGCTGCGGAACCACGCTCACCTCAATGAGCGCCGTTACCTTTTCCGTGTCGGTTTTATCCCAGTTAATGAGAGTCGGATATCCACAGATCACGCCCTCATTTTCCATTTTTTCAATCTCCTGCAGCACAACAGAATCATCGGTTCCCAGCATGATCGCCAGATCATGAAGATCGATCCTGCTGTTATTTTCCAGCATCCTTAAAATCTCATTACGCATAGTCTCCTCCATTGATACATTTATAATATTGTAACAGTTCGTCTTCCTTCGGCGGCTCCAGATATCTTACTTCATCATCATAACGTATGATCTTATCATTATTTCCTGTGGTCCGTCCTATAACCGCCGCCGGAATCCCCGCCTCACAGAGCGCCGCTGCCGCCCGCTCGCCATTTGCACTGACCATGAGAAGCGTCCCTCCGGAACGCAGCATATAAGGATTCAGACGGAAAAATTCACAAACCTCTATAGTATGCTGCCTGATCGGTATATTTTTAAGAGCAATGTCAATTCCAGTCCCCGCGGAAGCGGCAAGCTCCCACAGCCCGGCAAAGATGCCTCCCTCACGCACATCATGGACATAGATGACTCCTGACTTTCTGGCAAGAGCCGCCGCCTCTCCCATAGAGCCGTCATTAAACAGACATTTCGCTTCTTCCACAAAAAATGCCGGATAGCGGGAAAGAAGCTCTTTCTCACTCTCACAGGCCATCACGGCCGCGCCTTCCCTTCCGACAGTTCCCGCCACGATAATATCCATATCCGGACAGACAGCCGCTGCCTGCGGCGATATCAGTCCATCCGGCGACGTTTTCTGCTGACTGTCAGCACTGCCCGGCGCCACAGTTTTCTGCCCCAGCGCCGTCACGGAAACCACCAGATTGCTGACGAACGGGGACACTGCCGTGTGCCCGGCCAAGCAGTACATTCCCTCCTGCCGGCACAGAGCGTCAATCTCTCTCATCAGCTCTTTCAGCTGCCCCTCCTCGGTCTCCGCCGGCATTAAAATAACCGGCGCGATCCCCTCCGGGACGGCTCCTGCCGCCGCCAGACTGTTCACCGCGCCGTACACGATCCGGCGAGCCGCCAGCGTCCATCCTTCCACAGGATTTACGCTGACGGCAATAAGCCGGGATATGCTCTGCTGTATCAAAGCAGCTTCTTCCACAGGAAAGAATCCGGCATCCTCCCCATATCCCGGAGAACCGGTCTGACCGTGGGTATGTAACTGTCTTAAAACAGAACG
>DXEQ01000051.1 GCA_019114885.1 Candidatus Anaerobutyricum stercoripullorum | reverse complement strand
ATGGAGGAAACTCTGAATCTCGGCTGGGAGCTCCTCGGCAAGCTGCCGCGGGAGGAGCTGGATCGGGTGGACACCAGGCTGCTTGATAAGTATTATAAGCCGGCGCCGGAGGAGTAAAGGAGGGGTTTTATGGATCCACGTACATTTCCCACCAAAGGAAATCTGATGCTGGCGAAGAATTCGCTGGCTCTTGCCAGGCAGGGATATGATCTGATGGACCGGAAGAGGAACATTCTCATCCGGGAGCTGATGGATCTGATCGACGAGGCCCGGAGCATCCAGGAGGAGATTGACAGTACATTTACCTATGCGTATCAGTGTCTCCAGCGGGCCAACATCGAAAACGGAATCAGCACCGTGGAGCAGCTTGCCTACACAGTGCCCATCGAAAACTCCATCACCATTCAGGTGAGAAGCATCATGGGAACGGAGATTCCTCATGTGAAGTACACGCCTGACGCCGGAAAGCCGACCTACGCTTTCAGTACGACCCACGAGTCCATCGACATCGCCAGGGAGGCCTTCAGCCGGGTGAAAGACCTGACTGTAAAATTATCGATGGTGGAGAATGCCGCTTACCGCCTGGCCAGCAATATCAAAAAGACCCAGAAGCGCGCCAACGCGCTGCAAAATATCACCATCCCCATGTACACGTCTCTGGTATATACCATCACCAATGCCCTGGAAGAAAAAGACAGGGAGGAATTTACGAGACTGAAAGTTATCAAACGGATGAAGATGAAGGAATAAGAATAAATAAAAATGCCCGCTGTCGGCTGTGTGCTGACAGCGGGTATTGTATTGTGCGATACGCCGGAGGATGGCCGCCGTGTTTGCACGGGCGGACACCTGACGGGCAACGGAGATCATTCAAACCTTTCCTGCTGAAACATCTCCTGCAGTGTCTGTATAAACTTATCGGCGGCCCGGGAAAAGACCGGATACTTCTTCCAGACTAGAAAGGCGGTGGCTTCCAGGCGCGGGGAGAGGGGACGGAAGCAGAGATTGCTGTCGCCGCTGGTGTTGATGAGCTTGTCCAGGCAGATGGCGTAGCCCATGCCCTCGTCCACCAGAAGGGAGGCGTTGAAGATCAGGTTGTAGGTGGCTGCCACGTGCAGCCGGGAAATGTCCTGCTTCATCCAGAGAGACAGCTCGCTGCTCTGATTTTCCTGCTCCGAGAGAATCAGAGGCTTGTCCCACAGATCTTCCGGAGTGACAGATTCCTTTTCGGCCAGAGGGGAATCTTTCCGCATCAGCACACCCCACACATCCGGAATCGGAATCCGCATGGAATCGTATTTGCTCCCATCCACAGAATCATAAAGAATCCCAAAGTCAATGAGTCCCTTATCAAGCTGCTCCATGACAAAGGTCGCATTTCCGCTGGAAATGTGATAATGGATATCCGGGTACTTTTTCCGGAGCGACTGCGCCGCCCGGGCCAGCAGCCGCACGATGTCGGTCTCGCCGGAACCGATGTACACATCGCCCGCCACCACCTCATCGGAAAGAGCAATCTCATTTTCCGTCATGTGAACCAGCTCAAGAATCTCCTCCGCCCGCTTGCGAAGCAGCATTCCTTCCTCGGTCAGAAGCACCTTGCGGGAGCCTTTGGTGCCGCGGATCAGCAGCTGTTTGCCAAGCTCCTGTTCAAGATGTTTCAGCTGTGTGGAGAGAGTGGGCTGAGAGAGGTGCAGCGACTGCGCCGCGCTGGAGATGCTCTGCTCCCTGGCCACAGCCAGAAAATATTGTAATACACGAAGTTCCAAGGGGATGCCTCCTTTCGGGGTGGGAATGGGTATGAAATGATTTTACATGGGGGTGAAGAAAAAGGCAAGGGATTTCATTCTTGACCCGCAGGGAGAGAATTTGTTATCCTATGGTTAAAAAAGAGTATATCAGGAGTTTTTTGCGCGAAAACAGAAAGGCAGGTTAAAGAAAAATTATGGTTGAATTAATACATCGCAGCCCGGACATTTACAAGATCGATGTCCCCCTGACGGGGAACCCGTTAAAGAATCTCAATAGTTACGTTATAAAGGACGGCGGGGAAAGCGCCGTCATTGATACCGGCTTCCGCACGGAGGAATGCTGGCAGGCGCTGAAAGGCGGCCTCAGCGAGATCGGCGTGTCGCCGGAGCACACGAAGCTGCTCGTTACGCATCTTCATTCGGATCATATCGGACTGGCGGGATATTTTAATTATCCGGATACCACTATCTATATGGGAAAGGTGGAGTATGAGTATTACCGCCGCATGAAAGAGGGAGATCTTATGGGGCGAATTGACCAGCAGTATCGTCTGGAAGGATTTCCGGAGGATGAGCTTCAGGATGCCATCAAGACAAATCCTGCCAGTATTTATCTGCCGGACGCCACATTTCCGGTGACGACCCTACAGGAAGGCGATACCGTCACTGTGGGAGGCACGACGCTTACTGCGATTTTCATGCCGGGACATACGCCGGGACAGATGATCTTCTATATTGCTGACAAAAAGATCATGTTCCTGGCAGACCACCTTCTGTTTGACATCACGCCAAACATTACCAAATGGTCGGGGATTGACGATTCCCTGCGGCAATACATGAATAATCTGGAGCGGCTGCTGGATTTTGATGTTGACCTGCCTCTCCCTGCGCATCGTAATCTCTCAAACAAAACGCTGGAAGACAGAGTGGCGGAGATCCTCGCTCACCATGCGGTCCGCCTTAATCAGATTCTTAAAGTGTTGGAAAAACAGCCGGGAGCGACCGGATATGAAGTGGCTGGCGGTCTAACCTGGTCCATGCGCGGCAGAGCATGGAAAGACGCCCCGAACCGACAGAAATGGTTTGCGGTGGGCGAGACGCTGGCACACATCGAATATCTGATGGCAGAGAATAAAGTCTGCCGTGTTAAAAAAGAGAGAAACGGGAAAATGATTCATACCTATGAGCTGGTGTGAGGTAACTTATGGATATCACACAGCTTATCTATTTTAAAATCATAGCCGAAACAGGCTCCCTGACAAAAGCGGCGCAGCAGCTGCACATTTCCCAGCCGGCCATGAGCGCCATGCTGAAAAAGTTCGAGGAGGAGCTGGGCGCGGAGCTTTTTGACAGGAGCCCGAACCGGATTGTGCTCAATGAGGCGGGGGAGACAGCCCTTCGTCATGCGGACCGGATTCTTAAGGATGTGGAGCAGATGCGGGAGGATGTGCTAAACGTCGCCCGAAAAACGCTGACGCTCTCCGTGGCCTTCTGCGATCCGGGCGTGCAGCTTTACAGTGTGCCGCGATTTGCTGTTGCCTGCCCGGAGATCCACCTGAAAGAGGAAATGTACGATGGGGAGGATGCGGCGGAGCTTCTGCATAAGCGGGTATATGACATCATGGTGACGCCGCGGAAAATTGCAGACAGCCGGATACAGAGCGTTCTATTTCTCTCGGATCAGGTCTATCTCTCCGTGCCGGAGGACAGCATCCTGTTAAGCC
>DXEQ01000050.1 GCA_019114885.1 Candidatus Anaerobutyricum stercoripullorum | reverse complement strand
AGGAAAATGCGAAATTCATGAAATCGGGGTTAAAACAGTCCCCGCAGCACCGCCACGCATCCCTCAATCCCCAGCTGGGAGGAGTCCAGCACGATATCGTAGTTGTTCATGTCGTTCCAGTGGCGGGTTGTGTTGGCGTAAAAATATTTGGAACGTTTGTTGTCGAAGCGTTTTCGTGTGCTTTCCACTTCCTGTTCAGGGATGTGGTAGTCAGCCATGATGCGCTTCTTTTTTTCTTCGAGATCAGCATGGATGAATACTTTGATGACGCCGCGGCGGTCTTTCAATGCCTGAGCGGCGCAGTGCCCCAGGAAAATGGCAGGTCCCTGTCCGGCCAGATATTCGATGGCGCGCTGTTCTTCCACAAAGATTTTTCCTTCACCGGAGAGCATATCGGAATCTCCGCTCTGCACCCGCCCCATGACAAACAGGGTGTAGAGAAAGCTGCCGGAGACGGATTCTTCCAGATGTTGGATCTGATCGATGGAAATGTTGTTTTTTCTGGAGACCGCCTCCAGAATCTCCGGGCCATAGCAGGCGATACCGCACTCCTCGGCCAGCCGGCGGGCAATCTTCGTGCCGCCGCTTCCGTATTCGCGTTCGATGGTGAGATAGTTGCATTTCATGGTGAAGTAGTCCTTTCTATATAAAAAGTGGGAGGCATTAGCCCTCTTACGACGCCTGCTCAAACTGACTGTTGTAGAGTTCCGCGTAGAATCCGTTCTGTGCCAGCAGCTCCTCGTGGGTGCCGCTCTCGATGACGTCGCCGTCTTTCAGTACGAGAATCAGGTCCGCGTTTTTGACGGTGGACAGACGGTGGGCGATGACGAAGGAAGTCCGGTTCTCCATCAGCGCGTCCATGGCCTTCTGAATCTGCATCTCCGTGCGGGTATCCACGGAACTGGTGGCCTCGTCGAGAATCAGCATCGGCCTGTCGGCGATCATGGCCCGGGCGATGGTGAGCTGCTGCTTCTGCCCCTGCGACAGATTGAGCTGGTCGTTTAAGACGGTGTCGTAGCCGTGCGGCAGAGTGCGGATGAAATGATCGAGGCCGACAGCCTTGCAGGCCTGTTCCATCTTTGCGTCACTGACATTTGGGGTGCAGTAAATGAGATTTTCCCGGATGGTTCCCTCAAAGAGCCAGGTGTCCTGCAAAACCATGCAGAACTGGGAATGGACGTCCTCACGCGGCACAGAGCGGGTGGAGACACCGTCGATGCGGATGTCACCGTCCTCGATTTCATAGAAGCGCATGAGCAGGTTGACCAGAGTGGTCTTGCCCGCACCGGTCGGGCCGACGATGGCGATCTTCTGCCCCGGTTTTGCCTGGGCGGAAAAGTCGTGGATGATCGTCTTTCCCGGCTCGTAGCCGAAACGGACGTGGGAGAATTCCACGTGGCCTTTTACATTATCAAGACGCGCTGTTTTGTCGCTCTCATCTTTCATCTCCTCAGCCTCCAGAAACTCAAAAACACGCTCTCCGGCGGCAGCGGCGGACTGGAGAGTCTGCGCGGCCTGCGCAATCTGGGAGAGTGGCTGGGTGAAGAAACGGACGTACATCATAAAGGCGACGATGACTTCGAAACCGATCTGTCCGTGCATGGTCAGGACCGCTCCGGTGACGCAGACCGCCACGTAGCCCAGATTTCCGATGAAGATCATCATCGGCTGCATGAGACCGGCCAGACACTGGGCTTTAAAGGCGCTGTCCCGCAAGTCGCCGTTCAAGGCGTCAAAGGTTTCCTGGGCGTGGGCCTCTCCGTTGTAAGCCTTGATGACGGTGTGACCGGAATACATTTCCTCGATATGACCGTTCAGTTCTCCCAGATGACGCTGCTGGCGGGCAAAATATTTCTGGGAGTGGGAGGTGATGAGCCGCATCAGCATGAATCCGATGAAGATGGCCACGATGGCCGTCAGGGTCATCAGTACATTTGTGATGAGCATCATAAACAAAGAGCCCAGAAACAGGGTGATGGCCGATACCAGCATGCCTACGCTCTGGTTAAACGACTGGGAGATCATATCCACGTCGTTGGTCACGCGGGAAAGGATGTCGCCGTGGGAAGTCCTGTTGTAATAATCCATCGGCAGCCGGTTGATCTTCTGCGTGATATCCCGCCGCATTTGCCGGGAGAGGATTTGCGCGATGGTGGTCATGATAAAATGCTGCGCAAAGGACAGGGTGATACTGCAAATGTAAAAAAGTATCAAAGTGCGTCCGATCACCGCCACGGCGTGCATATCTATGCCGCCTTTCAGTCCCCGGGCGATGACTCCGGTCAGCTCAGAGAGTTTATCCGGTCCGACCAGTGTAAAGATGGTGCCGCCGGCCGCACAGATGATGGCAATGAGGATGGCGGCGGTATATTTGCTGCAGTAAGCGATCAGCTTTTTCCATGTGCCTTTAAAATCCCGGGCTTTGCCGCCTCCACCCCGTCGCATGCCGGGGCCGTGCATCCTGCCGTGTCCTGTCGGGTTGCCTGTATATTTTTTCTGTTCCATTATGCCAGTTCCTCCTTTGAAAGCTGTGAAAGAGCGATCTGCTGATAAATCTCGCAGGTCTTCATTAACTGGTCATGAGCGCCCATTCCGGCGATCTTGCCGTCATGGAGAACGATGATCCGGTCCGCGTCCCGGATCGTTCCAATCCGTTGCGCCACGATGATCTTTGTGGCGTCCCCACATTCCTTTCGGAGCGCCTGCCGGAGCACCCGGTCGGTCTTATAGTCCAGAGCGGAGAAAGAGTCGTCAAAAATAAATATTTCCGGATGGCGGCAGACGGCTCTGGCGATGGAGAGACGCTGCTTCTGGCCGCCGGACAGATTGGAACCGCCCTGGGCGATGAAGCCGTCGTAGGTATCCATCATTTTTTCCACAAATTCATTGGCCTGCGCCGTATAGACCGCATCGACAACGTCCTCATCAGGGAATTCCGCCCTGCCGTTATCGCCGAACGCCACGTTGCTGCGGACTGTGCCGGCAAAAAGGGTGGCTTTCTGCGAAACATAGCCGATCTTGTTGCGGAGCGCTTTCTGGTCATAGTCCCGCACATCCACGCCGTCCACCAGAATCTGTCCTTCGGTGGCGTCATAGAATCTCGGAATCAGGTTGATGACTGTACTCTTGCCGCAGCCGGTGGAACCGATGAGCGCCACTGTTTCGCCTTTGTGGGCGGTAAAGGAAATGTCGTGGAGCACGTCGCTGTCGGCGTCGGGATAGCGGAAGCAGACATGTTTAAATTCCACCTCTCCCCGCATATCGCAGTACTTTCCCGTAAATGTACCGTCTTTTAAACTGGACGGGGTATCCAGCACTTCGTTGATACGCCGGGCGGCCACGGAAGCACGGGGCAGGATGACCAGGATGATGACCAGCATCATGAAGGACATGACGACCTGCATGGCGTACTGGGAGAACACGATCATATCGGAGAAAATCGGCAGTTTGTCAGTAAGAGACGCTCCGTCGATGAGATACGCGCCAATCCAGTACACGGCCAGGGTCAGGCCGTTCATGACAAGCTGGATGCCCGGCATCAGAAAAGCCATGGTCCGGCTGGCAAAAAGCTGTGTTTTTGTGAGCCGCTCGTTGGCGTCCTCGAACTTTTTCTCCTGATAATCTTCCGCATTGTAAGCCCGGATCACATTTAAACCGGTAAGATTCTCCCGGGTGATCCGGTTGATGTCATCGGTGAGCACCTGCAGTTGTTTAAACTTTGGCATGGCGATGGCGATGCAGACGCCGACGATCAGCAAAAGCAGCACAACGGCAACGCCCGTGCTGAAGGTCCACTGCCAGCTCTTTCTCATGATCTTACCGATGGCCCACACCGCCGTGATCGGCGCCTTCAGCAATACCTGCAGTCCCATGACCACAAACATCTGCACCTGCATCACATCGTTGGTGGAGCGGGTGATCAGACTGGCCGTGGAAAACTGCCCGATCTCGCCCATGGTGAATGACTGTACCTTATGAAAAAGCAGCTCCCGCAGATGCGCGGAAGAATTGGCGGCGATCTTCGCCACGCAGACTACCGTGCAGGCTGCCGCGGCAAAACTTCCCAGCGCGCAGGCGAGCATCATGCCGCCGGCGGCGAGAATCTCGCCCATGGCGCTGCCCTCCGTCTGCACCAGTGTGGTGATCTGCGACATGTAATCCGGCATGGTCAGATCCATCCACACCTGCAGGATGATAAAAAACAATGCCGCAAAAGAAAGCGCCACCTCTGTTTTTGTAAATTTTTTCAGCAGTTTCAGCATAATAGTTCGATCCTCCTGACTGATAAATAATTTCTGTATCCCGGGTAGAATACGGCGCGAAGGTAAACTGAATATAAACTGCAAGCTGTGGAACAGACGACGGCGGGAGCACCCATGCCGCTTCGTCCGACGACGCCCTCAGTTCGGACATCAGATAGATATTGAAGAAACAGTGGCGAACTGCTTAAAAGCAGTTCACGGCTGACGCCGCACGGGT
>DXEQ01000049.1 GCA_019114885.1 Candidatus Anaerobutyricum stercoripullorum | reverse complement strand
GAGAAAGCACCGCCGCCGTGACGGGCGTATCCGCCATAAGTATCTACGATAATCTTACGTCCTGTCAGTCCGCTGTCACCGTGCGGTCCGCCGATAACGAAACGTCCTGTCGGATTAATGAAGTATTTGGTATCCTCGTCCACCATGTCCTGCGGAATGATGGCGTCGAACACATATTTCTTAATGTCCTCATGAATCTGCTCCTGCGTCACATCCGGGTCATGCTGTGTGGAAAGAACCACAGCGTCCAGGCGGGCAGGCTTGCCATCCTCGTCGTACTCAACGGTAACCTGCGTCTTACCGTCCGGACGAAGATACGGCAGAGTACCGTCTTTTCTTACCTTGGTAAGCTGAAGCGCCAGTTTATGGGCAAGAGCGATCGGGTAAGGCATATATTCTTCTGTCTCATTGGTAGCGTAACCGAACATCATACCCTGGTCGCCGGCTCCGATAGCTTCCAGCTCCTCATCGGACATCTTATTCTCCTTCGCCTCCAGCGCTTTGTCAACGCCCATGGCAATATCCGGAGACTGCTCATCAAGGGCAACGATCACGCCGCAGGTATCTGCGTCAAAACCGTATTTACCTCTGGTATATCCAATCTCTTTTACCGTATCACGGACAATCTTCTGAATGTCCACGTACGCATTGGTGGTCACCTCTCCCATGACAAGCACCAGACCTGTCGTCATAGCTGTCTCACAGGCCACACGGCTCATCGGGTCTTTCTCCATCAACGCATCTAAAATCGCATCTGAAACCTGGTCGCACATCTTATCCGGATGTCCTTCTGTCACGGATTCAGAAGTAAACAACACTCTTTCCATTTTCCTTCACTCCTTAGCTGACCGTTCCGGTCTTAAAAATAAACTTATTGGCGTCCTTCTCGGAATCCACTTTTTCAATCATGCCTCCGAGCGCGCGCAATTTCTCATCAAAGCGTTCGTAACCTCTCTGGATATAGCCAATCTGCGTCACCGTCGTATATCCCTCTGCTGCCAGTCCGGCAATCACGAGAGCCGCTCCTGCACGAAGGTCCGGCGTCTCCACAGTAGCTCCTGTGTACTTCTCCACGCCGGAAATAATAGCCGTATTACCGTCAACCACTTTAATGTTGGCGCCCATGCGGCGCATCTCCTCCACGTAGCGGAACCGGTTTTCAAAAATACTTTCCGTAATGATGCTGGTTCCCTTCGACAGTCCCAGAGTCACCGCAATCTGCGGCTGCATATCTGTCGGGAATCCCGGATACGGCAGCGTCTTGATCTGGGTGTGTTTCAGCCTGCGGGTTGCCACAACCCGCACAGCGTCATCAGATTCCTCCACCTCTGCACCGATCTCGCTGAGCTTGGCAGAAATCGCTTCCAGATGTTTCGGAATGACATTCTTGATAAGAACATCTCCTCTTGTCGCCGCTGCTGCCATCATAAAGGTTCCCGCCTCAATCTGGTCCGGGATGATCGAATACTCCGTATCGTGGAACTTCTCCACACCTTTGATACGGATCACATCGGTTCCCGCACCTTTGATGCTGGCGCCCATGCTGTTCAGGAAATTGGCAACATCCACAATATGCGGCTCTTTGGCCGCGTTCTCAATGATGGTGTTGCCATGAGCCAGCGATGCCGCCATCATGATATTGATGGTCGCACCGACAGATACCACATCAAGATAGATGTGGCTGCCCCGCAGCTCCTCCGCGTCAACCATAATGATGCCGTGCTCAATCTTTACCTCGGCGCCCAGCGCACGAAATCCCTTAATATGCTGGTCGATCGGCCGGCTCCCAATCTCACATCCGCCCGGCAGAACGACCTTCGCCTTCTTATACTTGCCCAGAAGGGCACCTATTAAGTAGTAGGACGCCCGAATCTTTCTTATATATTCATTATCCACCAGCAGTTCCCCGCTGGAATCGATATATTTACCGCTGATCAAAACTTCATTGTCACCTTTGCGGACCACTGTGGCCCCGATCTGCTCCATGGCCTGAAGCAGAACATTCGTATCTCTGACATTCGGCATATTGTCGATGAGACACTGCCCGTCTGTCATGATGGCTGCCGCCAAAATTCCCAGTGCTGCGTTCTTGGCACCTCCGATCACCACTTCACCAACTAACGGAGTACCACCCTTAATAATATACTGTTCCATTCTTGCACCTCTATATCTATATCAAACCAAAACTAATTATCAAACTCAAAAAACGCCGGGTAAACCGGCACTGCTCTGCTGCACTCCGGATATGACAATCTGCCCAAACTATGCAGTCAATCCATCAATTCAAAACTCGTCATACGGTCTCTGAGACCGTGGTCATATCCTTCGGCTCTCCTCAGAATAATAAAGCGCTGCTTTATCCTGATCTCTGTACGAATACAGATACAATCAATAACTCATTATATCAAGAATGTTTCTTTTTGTAAATTCATAATTTAGATTTTGTAAAAACAATACATTTATCTTTTTTTCTTTTTTCTCTTTCTGACAGAATATCCAAAAGTACCGATAAAATTGCCAATATCACAATAAATACCATGTGAATAGACCAGCGGATTCGCCCTCTCCAAATGAAACGTACCTTTTTCATCCATATAGCGATCGTCAACGGTCACATGTACCACGTCAGCCAGAAACATATGATGTGATCCCAGCTCCAATACATCTCTGACTCTGCATTCTATGTTCACGGGGCTGTCCTCTATGACCGGCACATTTACTTTGGCAGCGTCTCTCCGGGTCAATCCTGTGACTTCAAACTTATCCACATCCTTTCCGGAACGGACACCGCAGTAATCCACCGCTCTTGCCATATCCGCAGTGGTCAGGTTCACCACAAACTCCCCGCTGTCCTTCAGCGCGTGATAAGAATATCTCTCCGGACGCACAGAAATATAGAGCATGGGCGGATTGGTACACACCGTGCCCACCCAAGCGATGGTAAGCATGTTATCCCTTCCTTCGGCATCCCTCACTGTTACCAGTACCGCCGGAAGCGGGTACAACATATTTCCCGGTTTAAAATCAATCTTTCCCATGCTCTCTTCCTTCTTTCCTTAATTATATGGCTTTTCTGATCGCTGCGCGGATCTCCTCCAGCTGCGCTTCTTCAGATTCATGCGGCGTCCACGCAAGCTGCACTCCGTCATCCTTATAACGAGGAATCAGATGCAGGTGGAAATGAAATACAGTCTGTCCCGCAATCTCCCCGTTATTCTGAACAATATTCAGTCCCTCACATCCCAGCGCGTCTCTCATGGCGCGGGCGATGCAGGTTGCCAGTGAAAACAGTTTTCCGGCTGTTTCCGCATCCAGATCGTAAATGTTATCGAAGTGCTCCTTTGGAATAATCAAACAGTGGCCTTTTGTTGCCGGATTCACATCGAGAATCACTCTGAAATGACTATCCTCATAAACTGTTGCCGACGATATTTTCCCTCTGGCTATTTTACAAAATAAACAATCAT
>DXEQ01000048.1 GCA_019114885.1 Candidatus Anaerobutyricum stercoripullorum | reverse complement strand
AGGAAATTCCGTCGGAATTCCTATAAGATAAAAATCCCTCCGGGAGGGATGCGCACTCGCGCGAAACGGAATTTTGTCGCTGAAGCGACCGCGCTCGGCGCGAGAGTTCTGCTCGGCAGAACTCTTTGTTCTTCCATAGAAAACGGTATTTCTATGACCGCGGCTGTACATTTACAGATAAGCCCGCATGTCTACGGAGAGGTCTTCTTCCAGTCGGATGACTTTTTTGACCAGAGATTTGGCCCGGTCGCAGGCGTTTTGATATTCGTTCAGATATTTGTTCAGGTTGCGGACGCCCATGTCACAGCCGGTGCTGATCAGGTTGGCGATGGTGTCGTCGCCGGGATCCACGGACATTTTCAGATTGGTCTTGATCCAGGACATACCCTTGGCCATCAGGCTCAGTTCCTCGTCAGGCGCGTGGTTTTCCAGAAGAAGCGCGTGGGTTTCGTCACCCAGTTTTCTATGGGCCTGTTCGCAGGCGGTCAGTTTGCTGCGCAGTTCGCCGTTTTTTACGTTGGGAAGGACTTCCTGAATGGCGTCCACAGCCATCTTGATGCCGCTGTTACATTCTTTTAATAACTGACATGTATCTGTGTGCTGCATGTTTCTTCCTCCTTGTTTGTTGTGTATTATCGTGGGTATCTGTCGGGCGGATGGCCGTTCTTGCTGCGCCGCCCGGCAAAATACAATGGTGTCGCAGAGACAGTATCTGCGAAGACAGCGCAAAATATTACAGGAGTTTTTTTGAAAAAATTGGATTTTCAGCTACCCTGGTCAGAAAATGTACTGCTATCTGCTGAGAAAAAGGCGTTTGTATTTGTGCAATATGATGGTATAATACACATAGATTGCGGAATTTCGCCGTTTGTGAAAGAGAAGGGGAATTCCTGTCAGCGAAATACGGATTTCGGGAGGAGATACTATGCCTAAATGGATAGATTTGAATGAGATGGATGACGACGATATTCTTCTGAAGAAGAACCGTCTGAGTCAGAATTTTGTGTCGGAGGCGGACCGGACAGAGCCGGGAGAGTATAAGTCGGCGACGGCGGACGCTTATGAAGATGATTTTCTGGACGCCATGGAGCCGGCAAAGAAGAGTATGACGATTTTTTTTCTGATCGATGTGTCGGGCAGCATGAAGGGGACGAAGATTGGTTCCCTGAACAGCACCATGGAGGAACTGCTGCCGTCTCTGATCGGTGTGGGAGAGGCGTCCACGGATGTGAAGGTCGCTGTCATGAAGTTTTCCACGGATGTGGAGTGGGTGACGCCGGAACCGGTGCGGATTGAGGAGTATCAGTACTGGAACCGTCTGGACGCTGAGGGACTTACTTTTATGGGGGACGCTTTCATGGAGCTTTCCCGGAAGCTTTCCAGAGGAAGCTTTCTGAATTCGCCGTCCATCTCTTTTGCGCCGGTGATTTTTCTGTTGTCGGACGGATCGCCCAACGATGACTGGAAGAAGGGCCTTGCTGCCTTACAACAGAATAAGTGGTTCCAGCACGCCTTAAAGATCGCGCTGGGCATCGGTTCCAAGGTGAACATGGATGTGCTCCGTGCTTTTACCGGCAATGATGAACTGGCGGTGCAGGCAAAGAATGCAGACCAGCTCCGGGAACTGATCAAGCTGCTGGCGGTGACCTCTTCCCAGATCGGAAGCCGCAGTCTGGCGCTGGTGGATCATGGCGGAGCGGAGCGGGTGCAGCCCGGCGAGGAAGTGGTGGCCATGGCCAAGCAGCAGGTGCTGGTGGAAGAGATTCGTTCCGGCACGAAGGATATTCTGGGTGACGCGGTCGATCTGGACGCCGTGGATTTTGATGAAGGATGGTAGAAGATGAGAGAGTTAAAGATAGGAGAGCGCATTCCGGTGGAGGCCGGCGGCGAGGCTGTTGTGTCCCGGGAACTGGGCCGGGGCGGCCAGGGTATCGTCTATCTGGTGCGCTATAACGGCAGAGAGTATGCGCTGAAATGGTATTTTATCAGCCGGATCAGAAATCCGGAGGCGTTTCGCAATAATCTGAGGAGAAATATCGAGGAGGGCGCGCCGGAGGGCGGGAAGCAGTTCATCTGGCCGCTGTTTCTCACGGAACAGAAGAAGAACGGGGCCTTTGGCTATCTGATGCGGCTGGCGCCGGCGGGGTACGATTCCTTTACGGATATTTATAATGGTTACAAATGGGAGAAACCGGCGGTCAAGGGAAGACCGGCCATCAAGCGGAAGGTACGGTTTGCCTCGCTGGATGTGATGATCACGGCGGCGGTCAACATCGTCAAAGCTTTCCGTGCCCTGCATCTTTCCGGTAAGAGTTATCAGGACCTCAATGACGGAGGATTTTTTATTGACACAAGGACCGGTGACGTGCTGGTATGCGATTGTGATAACGTGGCGCCGGACGGCGATAATTTCGGTATCGGCGGCATGCCGGGCTTCATGGCGCCGGAGGTCGTGCGGGGGATTGCCAAGCCGGGAGTGCTCACAGACCGGTATTCTCTGGCAGTTGTCCTGTTTAAGCTGTTTTTCCGGGGCGACCCGCTAGAGGGAAGCAAGGTGCTCCAGTGTGTGGTCATGACGGAGGAAAATGATCTCATTCACTATGGAAGGAATCCGGTGTTCGTCTATGATCCGGGCGATGCGTCCAACCGGCCGGTAAAGGGCGTTCATGATAATGTGATCCGCCTGTGGCAGATCTATCCGGATTACATCCGGCAGGCGTTCACTCTCTCTTTCACCTACGGGATTCAGGAGCCGAACGCCCGCATTATTGAGAAGAACTGGCTGCAGATGCTCACCCAGCTTAAGCTGGATATCATTCACTGCGGCTGCGGACGGACAGCCTTTTCTTCCGCCTTTGAGAAGAAGGGGGAACATTCGCTGATCTGCCAGAACTGCGGCAGCCCGGTATATATGATGAGCGTGAAAGATTATGAGATTCCTCTGTATCCGGGAGCGAAGCTGTACCGCTGTGTGACGGAGAAGAACAATGATGATTTTGAGACGGTAACGGGAACGGTCATTGAGAATCGTCTGAAAAAAGGACTGTTCGGCGTAAAAAATATGTCGCGGCAGACCTGGCAGGCGCTGTATCCGGATCATTCGACCCGGGAAGTCGGACCTGGTGGGGGCGTTCCGATCTGGAAGGAGCTGGAGATTGATTTTGGCGACGGAATCAGCGGAAAGATTCTGCTGTAAATGATTGCGGCGTCTGCCAGGAACAATGGACAGTGAATATAGAAAGAGTAGAAACAGGCGATACGATGAATGAACATAAAGAGATAATCTGGGCCTCCCTCTCCGAACTCTGCGAGGAGAACAGGACGGTGACGGACCCGGAGACAGGAAGGCGTCTGAAAAGACCGGTGATCTTCTCTTCCATGCGGGCGCTGGTGACCGGCGCGCTGCATTTCGTGGAGTTTTTTGAAAAACTGCACCGGGAGGGAAAGGTGTACTGCAGCAGCAGCGCAGAGGGCTTTCGTTTTTCTCTGGCGACAGGAGAGATGCGTTTCGTCGGACAAGATGGTGCGATATTTTGTCGTCTTGCCGGGCAGGAAGGTACATTTCCTGCGAGAGAGGCCGGGGAGAGCGATACATTTCCTGGTCGGACAGAGATCAATGAATTTCTGGCTCCGGAGCTGGTGGAGGTCATAAAGGAGCGTTATGAGGGAGTTTTGGCAGGCGGTGACGGCTGTCTGCCGGAGTCCGGGGAGGAAGAGGCCGCCGCGCTCCCTTTTACGGTGGAGACGGACCGGTATTTTATGGCGGTGTTCCTTTTTGAATATTTTTTCCACACCGGTTCTCCCTTCGAAGGGAAAAAGATGGTGAACCGCTGTTTCCTCTCCCCGCTGGAGAAGGAGAGTTTCCGGGCGGAGCAGGGGCGGTTCTGCATGGATGTGGGAGAGAATGACAATACCCCGGTCAAGGGGATTCAGGATAAATTGATACATTACTGGAAAGAGTATCCAAAGATTCTCCGGAAAATGTTTCAGAGGGCATTTCTGGACGGCGGCACGCTCTGCGAGCTGCGGCCCACAGAGGTGGACTGGAAACAGACGCTGGTCCGCCTGCTCATGGACTATCAGGTCTGCGGCTGTGGATTTGTGGGCTTTTCGAGCCGGCTTTTGCCGCGGGAAAACGGTACGCTGGTCTGCCCGGTCTGTGGAAAGACTTACTATGTGCTTTCCGACGGGATGGACCGGATACTGCTGGCGGAGGGTGTGAAGCTGTACGCCTGTCAGACCGGCAGAGATCCTTTTGATAAGGATACGGTGACGGCCCGGGTGGCGGAGAACCGGCAGAAGAAGGGCCTTTACGGCATCAAGAATCTGAGTGGAGGCGTCTGGAGAGGGCGGTTCCCCGACGGGACGCTCCGGGAGATCAGGGAAGGACAGGGTATTCCGATCTGGAACGGGATGCAGGTCCGCTTTGAGACCGGAGAAGAATGGAGCCTGCGTCTCCGGCCGGAACCTGGGGACGGAAATGTCCGGCATGGCAGTTTAGATCAGACAGATACAGACCAGTGATGATAGAAAGATGGGAGGCTGAAAAATGAGCAGCAGATACAGAGAACAGAGTGTAGATGCCATTGACCCGCTGGAGACAATGCCTCCGGCCAAAAAGAGTATGGTCATCTTTTTTCTGGTGGATACCTCCAGCAGTATGGAGGGAACGAAGCTGGATTCGTTGAATAAAGTGATGGGCGAGATTCTGCCGGAGCTGATCGGTGTGGGAGAGGCGGGCACGGACGTGAAGGTGGCCGTGCTGTCTTTCTACTCCGGCTGCGAGTGGGTGACGCCGGAACCGGTGCTGGTGGAAGAGTATCAGCGTTGGGAGAATCTGAAAGCTGACGGCGTGACCGACCTGGGCGAGGCCTGTGAGGAGCTGGCCTCCAAGCTGTCGAGAAACGGCTTCCTGCGCTCGCCGTCCCTTTCCTACGCGCCGGTGATCTTCCTGCTCACCGACGGGTATCCGACAGATAATTACAAAAAGGGCTTCGAGATGCTGAAAAAGAACCGCTGGTTCCAGTACGGCCTCAAGATTGCCCTGGCCATCGGTTCCAATGTGGATATGGAAGTGCTTCATGAGTTTACCGACGATGAGGAACTGGTCCTGCAGGCCTGTGGCGCCAACATGCTTCGGAAGCTGGTGCGGGAGATTGCGGTAACTTCCTCCAAGATTGGCAGTGCCAGCATGACCCTCACGGAAACCGGCGGCGAGCGCGCGCTGGAGGATGTGGCGGGAGCCAAAAAAGAGCAGATGGTGGAAGCGGTGCAGGAGATCCGGCAGGACGTACTGGGCGTGGAAGACCTGGAGGATCTGGACGATCTGGATATTGAGTTTGACGAGGGATGGTAAGATGTTTCAGGGAATGCATTTGACCATAACCGGCGACAGCCATGTGAAGAAGGGAATCGTTTGCCAGGACAGTTCCGGCGTGTATGTGGGAGACTCGTTTGCCATCGCGGTGGTGGCGGACGGCCACGGCAGCGCGAAGCATTTCCGCAGTGACGCCGGTTCCCGGATCGCGGTGAAGATCACGGTGGAACTGTTGAAGAAATATATGGGACGCGGCGATTTCCGGGAGCAGTTTAAGGCGCATCCGGAGTTCATCTTAAGCCAGATGGAGAAACAGATTCTCATGAAATGGCGGGAGGCCGTGGAGGAATACCATCTGGAGAATCCTCTGACAAAGGAGGAAGAAGAGAAGCAGGCGGCAGCGGGCGGCAGACTTCGCACGGCGGTCATCTATGGCAGTACCGTGCTGGCCGCGGTGATCGCGGACGGGTTTTCCTTCGGTCTGGTGCTGGGCGACGGCGGTTTTGTGGTGCTGGACGAAGCAGGACATATTTTTATCCCTGTGGAGGATAAGAATTCCCACGCCAACTACACGTCTTCCCTGTGCAACACGGACGCGGTACATTTTTTTGAACACTGGTATACGGAAGAGCCGGTGCGGGCGCTGTTTGTGTCCACGGATGGGTTATTCAAGTCCTTTGCCAGCGAGGAAGATTTTCTGCGTTATCACGGGCTGCTGTCCCAGATGTTCGGGGATGCGGAGCGGATGGAGAAAAGCCTGCGGCGGAACTTTGAGAAGCGCACCCGGGAAGGTAGCGGCGACGATATTTCCATTGCGTTTGTCCATGCGGCGGGCGAGGGCGATACGTCGGAAAATGTACAGTAGACCCGGAAAGACGGGCGTGACATTTCTTTAGCGATACGCGGGAAAATGTACGAAAGCGCCCGGTGAACGCGGCAGGAATGCCGCCTCTTAAAAGGCGGCGGATAGAAGGAGGAAGGACATGAAGAAGGAAGCGAGTGTGATTCTGGCCAAATGTGCCAGTGATAAGCTGTATGGAATTCGGATAGAGAAAAGAGACAACGACTGGGTCCGCACCTGGGCCTTTAGGCTCAATGCGGAGATGGCGGAAAAAGAAGGCTTTGACAAGGTGAATTTTACCGGGAATTTTTACACTGACGAAGAGTATCCGGGCTGCCCGTACTGCGGCGCGAAGAAATGTTTTGTCTGCGGCAGCTGCGGTAAAGTGAGCTGTTACGATGGTTCCGACAAGGTCGTCTGCAACTGGTGCGGCGCCAGCGGTACGGCGTCCAGCGACGAGGAGAAGATGGAGGTCTCCGGCGGCGGATTCTGACGGAAAAGGCACTGCATTTGCGTAAAAGATACGGGCAACGGCGGCGGAAACAGTGCCCGGAATGGTTTCCGGGAAAAAAGGATGGTATTTTTGGCGGCGGTTTGTTATAATTTAGCCAGCAGACAGAGGAGAGTATATTATGAATGAACAGATCAATACATCAATGCGGGAGCTGATCTTACAGGCGTCCGCCAAAATGACAGCCAACTGCCACAGCATGGATTTTATCGTGTCCAAGGGGAACCGGCATCTGCCGGACAGGGGCAATATCATCGGTATTCTGAAAGATTTGCGCCGGGTGATGTTCCCGGGATTTTTCGGGGATGAGAATATCACGTTGCTCTCTCCGGATTATTTTATCGGAGACTGCCTGACCCATGTGTACACCAACCTGAAAAAGGAAGTGGCGGCTTCCCTTTATTACAGAGATTACGACCGGTGCAGCCGGGAAGAGATCGATGGCCGTGCCGAGGAGATCTGCGCGCAGTTTTTCCACCGGCTGCCGGATATCCAGCAGATGCTGATGAAGGATGTGCAGGCGGGATTTGACGGGGATCCGGCTGCCAAGAGCCGGGAGGAAGTGGTGTTCTCCTACCCGGGACTTTTTGCCATATTTGTATACAGGATCGCCCACGAGTTTTATGTGCAGGATGTTCCGTTCCTGCCCCGGATCATGACGGAGTACGCCCACAGCCGGACGGGAATCGATATCAACTCCGGCGCGAAGATCGGAGAATACTTCTTTATCGACCATGGTACGGGCGTGGTGATCGGCGAAACCACAGAGATCGGCGATTATGTCAAGCTCTATCAGGGAGTGACTCTGGGAGCTCTGTCCACCAGAAGCGGACAGAAGCTGGCCGGCAAGAAGAGGCATCCGACCATCGAGAATCATGTGACGGTCTATTCCGGCGCTTCCATCCTGGGCGGCGAGACTGTGATCGGCGAGGGCGTCATCGTGTCCGGCGGCGCGTTCGTGACCAAGTCTGTCCCTCCGTTTACCAAGGTGATCGTGAAGAATCCGGAACTGCAGATCAAGGATTCCGATGTGAAGGTGGAACTGCAGAGCACGGAGAACAGAGAAGGAATCTGGGAGATCTGAGGAGGATATGCCCATGAGTAAGAAATATATCATCCAGGCCCGGATCTTTAAGGCGATGTCCGATGAGAACCGGTTAAAGATTCTTGAACTGCTGCATGAGAGAGAGTACAACGCCAGCGAACTGCTGGCGCAGATGGATTTCGGACAGTCCACCCTCTCTCATCATATGCGGATTCTGCTGAGTGCCGGCATTGTGCAGGCGCGAAAAAACGGAAAGTGGACATATTATTCGCTGCGGCCGGAAGCCTATGAAGAGATGTCGGACTGGCTGCGGCAGTATCTGTAATTCAGGTGTAATTTAGATGTGTTATCTCTTGACAAGAGCAGTCTCCTATAGTAGAATAACATCGTTGCGGGTTTTGCAACAGATGCCCAGATAGCTCAGTTGGT
>DXEQ01000047.1 GCA_019114885.1 Candidatus Anaerobutyricum stercoripullorum | reverse complement strand
GCTTTTTACCGGAAAGAGTGTATGGTGAAGATTGCTTCTGACGGGGAAGTGTCAGAGGGGAGCAAAAAGACGGAGGATATGTTTACATGAAATACGATTTTACCTCCATCATGGACCGCAGAGGGAAAGATGCCCTGGCGATTGATGGAATCGGAGAAAATAAAGTGTGGGGAAATGAGCCGGATGCGCCGAAAGAAGGTTTTGATTTTATTCCCATGTGGGTGGCGGATATGAATTTTCCGACCTGCCCTTCCGTGACGGAGACGATCATGGAGCGACTCAGACATCCGGCTTTTGGATATTTCCGGCCGTCAGAGGAATATTATAACTCAATCATTCGGTGGCAGGAGGAACATTTTGGCGTCACCGGACTGAGGAAA
The DNA here is from genome assembly GCA_019114885.1 of Candidatus Anaerobutyricum stercoripullorum. Classification (GTDB taxonomy): domain Bacteria; phylum Bacillota; class Clostridia; order Lachnospirales; family Lachnospiraceae; genus Anaerobutyricum; species Anaerobutyricum stercoripullorum. The sequence continues at coordinate 6,068 of DXEQ01000047.1, read as the reverse complement.
GAACATATCGGATATGAAAACGGTGTCCATGGCTGTGTGACCAGCGCGGTCAATGTATTGTCCGAGCCCGGAGAAAAGATACTGATGCACAGTCCATTTTATCTTGGATTCACCTCAGACATCGAGGGACTGGGAAGAAGATCGGTGTACAGCCCGCTTAAAAAAGATGAAGAAGGCATCTGGCGGATGGACTATGAGGATATGGACCGGAAATTAAAAGAAAACCATATCCATCTGGCCATTTTCTGCTCCCCGCATAATCCGTGCGGGCGGGTGTGGGAGCGCTGGGAACTGGAAAAAGCGATGGAAGTCTACGAGGCTAATAACTGCTATGTCATCAGCGACGAGATCTGGGCGGACCTCACTTTTTCCGGGCACAGACATATCCCAACACAGAGTATAAACGAGTGGGCAAGAGAACATGTGATCGCCGTGTATGCGCCAAGCAAAACTTTTAACCTAGCCGGCATGATTGGCAGCTATCATGTGATTTATGGCAGCTATCTGCGGGACAGAATCACCCGGTATGGTGATGCCACACACTATAATGAGATGAATGTTCTTTCCATGCATGCGCTCATTGGCGCTTATAAGCCGGAGGGCAGTGAGTGGCTCCGTGAACTGCGAACGGTCCTGGAAGAAAACGCGCGTTATGCCGTTACTTTCACCAAAGAACATTTCCATGGTGTCGATGTGTCCATGCCGCAGGGGACATATATGATTTTTCTTGACTGCACGGAATACTGTCAGAAAACAGGGATGACCATCGAAGAACTGCTTAAGGCAGGCTGGGATGTGGGCGTTGGCTGGCAGGACGGAAGACCTTTCGGCGGAGCCTGCCATATCCGCATGAATCTGGCATCTCCGATGAGCCGAATAGAGGAAGCCTTCGCGCGGTTTGAGAAGTATGTGTTTAATAATTGAAAAAAGACTATCGCAATCCCCCCGGCTTTTACCCAAAGATTCATTGGCCTTAGACAAACCATTTGTAAATGAGATGGCTGATCACACCTGCCATAACTTCCATTTTGCCGGTGTGGAATTTGCCCTGGTATCACAGTGGGACGCCATTATCTCTCCGGCGTCCCGTTTGCCATGTAACCTATCTCTGCGATCAATGTTTTTGGCATGCTTCGCGGTCCCCGAACCGCATAGATGCCGTGTTCTTTCAGTTTGTCCCGTCCGATGGCGCCGCGGGGATAGGTTTCCAGAAGCTTGAGTCGCATGGCTCGCTTCATCCGGATGTTTTTGTTTTCAGACTGTCGGGGAATGTCCACCTCCAGTGCGCGGCATTTGAACAGCAGAGAAGACACCGGAGCGGTGAGATAGATGTAGACGATATCACCCACAAAAATATTATTGCTCTGCTTCCAGAAAAAAGGCTCGTCCGGATTTTCGGTGAGGGCTGTCTCAATATCATAATATTTTGGATTGGCGGGGATGATCCAGTTGGTGTTGTGGACGGCGGAAGCTTTTGAACCGGACTTTTTTGCGGTCAGCTCAAAGCTCATGTCAAGAAGTGTAAATATCTGTTTCACGTCCACCGTGCCATCCAATAAGATAGATATCCAGTTTTCTTTATTCATATGATAGGCCGGCAGGATACCCGGCTGTATCCGCAGGGAACCGGAGAGTACCGGATCACATTTCACATTTAATATGTCCACATCCACAGACGCCTGCAGGTCTGCGCAGTCAGCGTCAATCCCCAGCCGTTTCCGGGGTACTTCCATGATAACCCCGTACCATTTACGGTTGTCCGTGTGCCGCAGGACGGCATAGCCGGGACTTTTCGCCCAGGGATATTCCGGTTTTGTATGATATTCTCTGGCGGCAAAGGCAAGAACCTCCTCCCGCAGGGAGAAAGCTGCCGGTATAAATGTATCGTTGTGCATGAATTTTTTCTCCTGAATTTTTGTTTGGTTCTCTTTATTGTACTCTTTTTTTGTCGGGAGTTGTACTGTTTTTTTCTCCTTGACGAACCGTCGGAAGTATAGTACCATTTTGGACGAATACAGTTCGGTTCATATAACCCTGCGCTGTTGCGCCGGATCAGGCGAGATGCCGCAGATGCAGCACGAACCATAATCGTAAAGTAACACAGGGAGGATACACGATGATTCAGGCAGTTGTTTTTGATATGGATGGAGTGATTTTTGACTCAGAGACTCTTTTGACGGATTGCTGGGTAGATGCGACCCGCGCCGACGGGATTCCGGATGTGGCGCACACCAATTATCTTTGTCTCGGCGTCAACGATGCGGAGACAAAGGAAAAGTTTCTGGAAGTATACGGTCCGGATTTCCCGTATGATATGTACGAAAAAGAAGTGTTCCGCCTCTTCCGGGAACGGGCCTGCGGCGGTCAGCTTCCGAAGAAAGAAGGGGTGGAAGAACTGCTGTCCTTCCTGAAGGAGAGCGGGATTAAGGTGGCACTTGCCACTTCCTCCAGAGAGTCCATTGTGATGGAGGAGATCACGGAGGGCGGTCTGCTTCCATATTTTGACGCCATTATCTGCGGGGATACGATCACGAGAAGTAAGCCGGACCCTGAGATATACCTCAAGGCCTGCGGCAGGTTGGGCGTTCGCCCGGAAGACGCCTATGCCGTGGAGGATTCCTTTAATGGCGTCCGTTCCGCCACCAGAGCCGGGCTTACCTGTATCATGGTGCCGGATATCAAGCAGCCGGACGATGAGATGCGCTCGCTCGCCTGCTGCATCCTGCCGTCCCTGTTGGACGTAAAAGCTTACCTTTCCGAAAAAATGCAGGAAAAATGCGGCTGATGGAAACACCTTGCCATGCCCGGACGGATGTGGTATATTGAAACGTATTGCGACAGCCATGTTTCATGGTGTATGACTTCGGTTTGTCGATTTGCCCGGATAGTAGGTAATCTGACAGAAGGAAGTGGTACATTTGTCATGAACAGGGGATAGCCGCATATGTTCATAGAAGTACAGGATAGAAAGGAACGATTATATGAAAGATAAGAATCCAGGTATCCTTCATCTGATTCTTCGGGTGCTGCAGGGTATTCTGATTGGTGTGGGCGCTGTCCTTCCGGGTATTTCCGGAGGCGTGCTCTGTGTGGTTTTTGGTATTTACAAACCGGTGATGGAACTGTTGGGGAGTCCGTTTAAGCGGTTCCGTACCCATGTGCCGATGCTGCTGCCTGTCATCGTAGGCGGAGCGGTCGGCTTTCTGGGTGTGGCGAAGATTCTCGCGTTTTTCCTGGAAAAATATCCGGATCCGTCGGTATGCCTTTTTATCGGTCTGATCACCGGTATGCTGCCATCACTGTTTCGTGAGGCGGGAGAGCAGGGCCGGCCGAAGTATTGCTGGGTGCCGCTGGTCATTGCGTTTGTTATTATTACAGCGCTGCTGCTGTCACTGAACCTGTTTTCCGTGGTCATCACACCGAATTTCGGATGGTACATTTTCTGCGGCTTCTGTCTGGCGCTGAGCGTCATTGCACCGGGTATGAGTTTCTCCACTCTGCTGATGCCGCTGGGACTGTATACACCGTTTGTGGATGGTCTCGGCAATCTGCAGATGGGTATTCTGGTTCCGGCAGGAATCGGTGCGATCGTCACGGTAATCTGTCTGGCGCGGGCGGTAGATGCGCTGTTTGATCATTTTTACCCATATGCGTTCCATGCGATCATCGGTATCGTGATCGCCGCCACCATCATGATCATTCCGGTGAAGAGCTTTACCGTATCAGCCGGTTCCGCTATCGTCAATATCGTCTGCATCGTAGTAGGTATCGTGGCTGCGCTGGCGCTGGATGCGTTCAATTCACGGATTCCGGTGGAGGATTGATGAAGATTCAGATTGTGGAAGATGACCGGGCGCTGAATGACGGAATCCGGCTGGCGCTTATGGAAGAAGGTCTTGTCTTTGTACAAAGCGGCAGCGTGCGAAGAGCCAGAGAAGATTACGAACGGGATAAGCCGGATATCGTGATTCTTGATATCAATCTGCCGGACGGCAGCGGTTACGAATATCTCCGGTGGTTAAAAGAACGATCGCAGGCATTGGTGCTTGTCCTGACAGCCAATGACATGGAGACAGACGAGGTGATGGGGCTGACGCTGGGTGCCGACGACTACATGACCAAGCCTTTCAGTCTGGCAGTGCTGCGGGCGAGAATCCAGCTCTTTCGCAGAAGAATCACAGCCCGGGAAGAAGAGAGGTGCGGCACGATCGTGACCGATCATGGAGGAAACAGTCCCGCCGGGACAGAATCTGTTGATGCGGGTCCCGACCATCACGCAAGCAAAAAAGAAGAGGCAGTCTTTGCGCAGGATTTCTTCCGGTTTGACTTTGCCCGTCTGGAATTTACCAAGGATGGCGGAGAGATTTCTTTAAGTGTCAATGAGCAGAAACTGCTTCGTCTTTTGGTAGAGAATCCGGGAAGGCTGCTGACCCGCAGTCTCCTCTATGACCGTCTCTGGGGCGATGGCGCGGAATATGTGGATGAGAACGCCTTGTCCGTGACAGTAAATCGTCTCCGCCGGAAGCTGGAAGATAAAAAAGACGGTGTGACTTACATTCAGACGGTGTACGGACAGGGTTATATGTGGAAGAAAAAGAAGAGTTGAAAAAGGACGGTCAGACCAGAAAGCAGGAAGAACGGAACACGCCTGGCTGATTCCGATGACAGGGGGGATACCTCATGTTTGAAAACAGAACGATCCGGCGCCTTGAGATGATGCTGGACGCGGCGCTCTCCGGTGACTTTCAGGAGAACGACTATGACGAGACGAAGCTTTCCCGGCTGGAGTCAAAATGGAAACGATTCCTCGCGGCTTCCATGTTGTCCAGGGAGAATCTGAACCGGGAGAAGGAGAATGTCAAGAGTCTGGTTTCCGACATTTCTCACCAGACGAAAACACCTATGACCAATATCCGCCTCTATGCCTCCCTGTTGGGAGAACTTATCGAAGCGGAGACCGGGATGCAGCGGCAGGAGGAAGCTGCCGTAATGATCGGGGAGCTGGTGCGGCAGACAGAGAAGCTGGAGTTTCTCATTCAGGCGCTCACCAAGATGTCCCGGCTGGAGAGCAATATCGTGGAGGTGCGCCCGGAACAACAGCCAATTACCCCACTGCTTCAGGATGTGGTGGCGGAAGCCGCCATGAAAGCAGACGGGAAGAATATCACGATTCGCAATGTTTATGCCGGCGAGGCTTTCGCCTGCTTTGATTATAAATGGACGAAAGAAGCACTGGGAAATGTACTGGACAATGCAGTGAAATATTCTCCTCCCGGCAGTACGGTGACCCTTTCCGTGCTGGAATATGAAATGTATCTCGCCGTGTCAGTCTGTGACGAAGGCCGGGGTATCCGTGAGGAGGAGATTCCGAAGATCTTTGGCCGCTTCTACCGTGCGGAGGAAGTCAGTCAGGAAGAAGGCGTCGGTATCGGATTGTATCTGACCAGAGAAATCCTCCGGAAAGAAAACGGCTATGTAAAGGTGAAATCTCAGCCGGAAAAAGGCTCGGAATTCCTGCTTTATCTATATAGAGGAACTATGTCATAAAAACACCGCTCCTGTTCTGCCTGCTTTTGCAGAACCCGGGGCGGTGTTGCTGACTGTATCTACTGTGGAAGAAGTTCCCTCTCGCGAAGCACCTCAATGACAGTATCCAGCTTGTCATTGATCGAGTGGAACTCTCTGCAGACCGCGTCTTTAAAAATGCTTAAATCGAGTCTCAAATCATTGATGCTCTGTGTATTCCGTTTCATCTGGTAGTTCAGGATACGGATTTCTTCTTTCATCTCATTCTGAGAAATAGTAAGCGCCTTAATCGCAGATCTTAAGTTCTCCGAAGTGCCTTTATGTTCGGCGGTGGGCTCTTTAAGCTCGGCCAAGTCAGCTTTTAAGATGGCGACGTCTTCCTTGAGCTCAGCCACGTCAGCTTTTAATACGGTAACGTCTTCCTTAAGCTCTGCGACCTCGACTTTTAATACGGCGACGTCTTCTTTGAGCTCAGTCACATCGGCCTTAAGTGTTTCGGTAGTTTCTTTTAATTCCCGGATTTCTGCCCGAATGGGAGTCAG
>DXEQ01000046.1 GCA_019114885.1 Candidatus Anaerobutyricum stercoripullorum | reverse complement strand
TCAACGGCCATATGCCGGTGAAGACCGTACAGGGAGAGTCCCCTGTCAAATGCGGCGGCAAGGTCATGATCATTGACGGCGGTTTTTCCAGAGCGTACCGCCGGACAACGGGAATCGCGGGCTATACGCTGATCTATAACTCTTACGGTCTGCGCCTCGTCTCTCACAATACATTTACTTCTACAGAAGATGTGATAGAAAATGAAGTAGACGTTCATTCTGATACGGTGATCACAGAGCGTGTCACCCACCGGCAGAGAGTGCGGGATACGGAGGACGGCAGAAAGATGCAGGAGAAGATCAGAGATCTGGAACAACTTTTGCACGCGTATCGCTCCGGACAGATTCTGGAACAGGTATAATGACAGTTTTTTGCAGGAACATTCTTGTCAACCTGCATGGATGATGATAAAATAGAGATGTTTTCGGCAGATGCAGCAGTGCAGAGTACGGGCGTCTGCCTTTCGTCTGTATCAGGGGCAAAGGATACGGACAGTGAAAAAGAACTGCTGTCGGCCTGCACAGGGAGCGGCGGCATGAATATCCGCGGCAGCCGGTTTTTGCGGGGCGTTCCCATGGGAGATGCCGCGGCGGTACAGGAGGATTATGCAATGATAGAGTTATTGAAACACGGCGCGTATCTTGTTCACGGAACAGAGATCGTGGAGGATACGCCGGAGGCGGCTGCCGCGCTTCGCGGGATACTGGGAGCGGAGGCACTGTCAAAAGAGGAGGCGGCGAAGGGTACGATTGCTTACGGTATTTTAAAGGCCCACAACACCTCAGATAACATGGAGAAGCTTCGCATCCGTTTTGACAAGCTGACATCCCACGATATTACATACGTCGGCATCATCCAGACGGCGAGAGCGTCAGGGCTTACGAAGTTCCCGATGCCGTACGTTCTGACCAACTGCCACAACAGCCTCTGTGCTGTGGGCGGCACCATCAATGAAGACGATCACATGTTTGGACTGACCTGCGCCAAACGCTACGGCGGCGTTTACGTTCCGCCGCATCAGGCGGTCATCCACCAGTACTCCAGAGAGATGCTGGCCTGCGGTGGCGCCATGATCCTGGGTTCAGATTCCCACACCCGCTACGGCGCGCTGGGAACCATGGCCATGGGCGAGGGCGGACCGGAGCTGGTAAAACAGCTCTTAAACCAGACTTACGATATCAACATGCCGGGCGTGGTGGGCGTCTACATGACCGGCGCGCCGATTCCGGGCGTGGGTCCGCAGGACGTGGCTCTTGCCATCATCGGCGAGGTATTTAAGAACGGCTATGTGAACAATAAGGTCATGGAGTTCGTAGGGCCTGGCGTGGCTTCCTTGAGCGCCGACTTCCGTATCGGCGTGGATGTTATGACCACTGAGACCACCTGTCTGTCCTCCATCTGGAAGACGGACGAGACCATCCGTGAGTTCTATGAGATCCACGGAAGAGAGCAGGATTATAAAGAACTGAATCCTGCGGATGTGGCATATTACGATGGCATGATTAAGATTGATCTTAGTACCATCCGTCCGATGATCGCCATGCCGTTCCATCCAAGCAACACCTACACCATCGAGGAGATGAACGCCAACCTGATGGATGTTCTGGAAGACTGCGAGAAGAAAGCGCTCGTGAGCCTGGACGGTCAGGTGGACTTCACATTGAAAGATAAAGTACACGACGGAAAGCTCTATGTGGAGCAGGGTATCATTGCCGGCTGTGCCGGCGGCGGCTTCGAAAACTTATGCGCTGCGGCAGATATCTTAAAAGGACGCTCCATCGGACCGGATGAGTTCTCCTTGAGCGTATATCCGGCCAGCACACCGATCTTTATGGAGCTGGTGAAAAACGGGGCGGTGGCTGACCTGATGGAGGCCGGAGCCATCGTGAAGACCGCTTTCTGCGGACCATGTTTTGGCGCGGGCGACACCCCGTCCAACAACAGCCTGAGTATCCGTCACTCCACGAGAAACTTCCCGAACCGGGAGGGCTCCAAGCTGCAGAGCGGCCAGATCGCATCCGTAGCGCTGATGGACGCCCGTTCCATCGCGGCGACTGCCGCCAATAAGGGATTCCTGACCCCGGCTACGGATCTTGACGTGGAGATCAAAGGAAAGAAATATTTCTTTGACAGCAGCATCTATGAGAACCGCGTCTTTGACAGCAAGGGCGTGGCAGACCCGTCTGTGGAGATCAAGATGGGACCGAATATCAAAGACTGGCCGGCCATGAGTCCGCTGCCGGAGAACCTGATCCTCAAAGTGGTATCCGAGATCCACGATCCGGTCACCACCACCGATGAGCTGATTCCGTCCGGTGAGACCTCTTCTTACCGCTCCAACCCGCTGGGACTGGCAGAGTTCACCCTCTCCAGAAAAGACCCGGCCTACGTGGGAAGAGCGAAAGAAGTGCAGAAGGCGCAGAAGGCCATCGAGGCAGGACAGAATCCGACCGAAGCGCTCGCGGAGCTGGCTCCTGTTCTTAATGCCATCCATACGGAGTACCCGGATGTGCAGGCAGACAATCTCGGAGTCGGCAGCACCATCTTCGCCGTGAAACCGGGCGACGGTTCTGCCAGAGAGCAGGCGGCTTCCTGCCAGAAAGTTCTTGGCGGCTGGGCCAATATCGCCAACGAGTACGCCACAAAGCGTTATCGCTCCAACCTCATCAACTGGGGTATGCTGCCGTTCCTCATTGACGGAGAGGACCTTCCGTTTGCCAACGGAGACTACCTGTTCATCCCGGACGTCCGCAAAGCAGTAGAGGAGAAAGCGACAAAATTCACCGCATATCAGATAAAAGACGGCGCGCTGCATGCATTTACCCTTTCCATGGGCGAGCTCACCGACGATGAGCGTGAGATCATCCTGAAAGGATGCCTGATCAACTACAACAGAAGATAAGAAAGGCAGTTTCCTCAGAGTTCATATCTGAGGACGTCCCGCCTCCGCCCGAAACCGATCAGAGGATAAGGAGGCAGGCGACGCTCTACGGAACAGACCAGATCATAAAAAGACAGCCGGTTTTCCCATAAAATGTGGGAAGCCTTCCGGCTGTCTTTTTTGCTGCCCTGTGTTACACTTTTTGTGAAAAGCCGGCAGGCTGGCGGGAACTCATGCAGTGAGAATCTCTTCGGCAGCCGGAACAAAAATAAGAGCAGGGAGGACAAATATGAGGAAGTTTGCAAAAAAATGTGCAGCGATTATGCTGGCAGTTCTGCTGCTGGGAGGGGCTGTGATGGAGAGAATACCGGTGGGAGCAGAGGACGCCGTGCAGAGCTATGATATGTTCCTTAACGATCCGGAAATAGCATCTGGAAAATATACATCCAATCTGGATAAATATCATTATATCTACTCTCTTGGTCTGTCGGGTCCGGGACTGACAGCGTGGGATTATGCCACCGGGAAGGGGATAAAGGCAGCCGTCATTGACAGCGGGGCTAACACAGATCACAAAGAGTTGGCGGCAAATATCAAAGGAGGATACAACGCGGTCACTGAGCAGGAAGGTATCGCTTATGTGGCGGATGACGATGGACATGGTTCCATCTGCGCCGGGATTCTCGGGGGAGTTGGCAATAATGGATTCGGGGCGTCCGGCGTTGCTCCGGAGATCGATCTTTATATTGTAAGAGTAATAGATAATGATGGGTTAGCCTGGACTGCGAATACTGCCAGAGGGATAAGATGGGCGGTGGATCAGGGCTGCCGGGTGATCAGCATCAGTTTGAGTGGAAGCAGTTGGACAGACCACTATGAGGAAGCTGTACGGTACGCGGTGGAGCATGATGTGGTTATCGTCTGTTCGGGAGGAAATACAGGGACAACGGCAAAGCGTTACCCGGCAGCATACGAGGGGACGATCGGGGTATCCGCTCTGAATTATGATTCAAAGACGGGGTATTCCATTAACCAGACCTGTACACATAATAGTGATATTGATGTGGCGGCTCCGGGAAGTAATCTATATGGGGCGTCATGTACCAGTGATACGGAGTTGGCTGCGGGAGGATTAACCAGCGCGGCGGCGCCTTATGTGGCTGGCGTGGCGGCACTGGTACTTTCGGCTGATCCTTCGTTAAGCGCAGAAGAATGTACGAAGATCATAAAAGAGACCGCTACGGATGCAGGTGCCCCGGGATATGATGAATGGTACGGCCACGGTATCATCAATCCTCTGGCGGCAGTGCAGAGGGCGAAGCTGAAGAAGACTTCCATCAGCCGGTCCATTTCCGGTGTAGCCGCTTCTTACAGCAAAAAGCTGTCAGCGAAATCTTTCCGGCTGCAGCCGAGGACGGAAGGATCCGGTACATTTTCTTACAGTTCCGACAATCCTTCCGTTGCCGCTGTGGATCAGAGTGGAAATGTAAAGTTGAAAAAGGCGGGGACGGCAAGAATCACCATCTCCATCGGTCAGTCCGGTATTTACCGTCCGGCATCTCTGACTACAAAGCTTACAGTGACAGAGGAGGGAACCGGCAGCGAAAAGAGCACTGCGGCGAAGAAAAAGTCGGAAAAAGTGGCATTGAAAAAAGTAAAGGGCGTTACAGTTCAGGCTGGCAGGCGTTCCCTGACTGTTCGCTGGAAGCGAAGTGCGGGTGCTGACGGCTATCAGGTCTGGATTGCCCGGAATAAAAAGTTTACAAAAGGAAAAAAGACTGCTCTCATAAAGAAAAACAAAAAGATAAAAAAGGTATTTCGCAAGCTGAAAAAGAATCGGAAGTATTTTGTGAAGATCCGTACATTTGTTAAAAAAGGCGGAAAAAGAACATACGGAAAGTTCAGTAAGGTGAGGTCTGTGAAGGTCCGATGACCGGAGATACATTTTCTGACAGAAAAGAAAACGGATAATAGAATATAAATAAAGAAAATTTCCAGACAATTGAAACAATGGTTGACAATTAGGCAAAAAATGTTATATCATTAATGCATTACGCACCTTTTTTTGAAAGAAAAGGAAGGTGATTTTGCAAAATATAACATAAAGGAGTGGGAACGATGAAGATTTCAGGAAATGACCTTTTTGTAACGGCAATGAAAAAAGAAGGCGTGGATACTATTTTTGCATATCCGGGCGGTATGGTCGTCAATCTCCTGGACGCACTCCATGATTGTCATAGTATTGATTTGGTGCTTCCAAGACATGAGCAGGGACTGATTCATGCGGCAGACGGTTATGCGAGAGCGACAGGAAAGGTCGGCGTCTGCCTCGTCACCAGCGGTCCGGGAGCAACCAATCTGGTAACAGGAATCGCCACGGCCAACTACGACAGTATTCCGCTGGTCTGTTTTACCGGCCAGGTGGCGGAGGACCTGATCGGCAACGACGCCTTTCAGGAAGTGGATATCGTGGGCATCACGAGAAATGTAGCGAAGTTCGTCATCATGGTCAGAGACCGGGAGATGCTGGCGCAGCGGATCAAGGAGGCGTTTTATATCGCCCGCTCCGGTAAGCCGGGTCCGGTGCTGGTGGATCTGCCGACGGATGTGATGGCGGAGCTCGGCTCCACCTCCTATCCGACGGAGGTCAATATCCGTGGCTACAAGCCGAACAAGGGCGTACATGTGGGACAGCTCAAGAAGGCCATCGCCCTGCTGGAGGAGGCGAAGAAGCCGATGTTCTTAATCGGCGGCGGCGTGAATCTGGCCCACGCGCAGGAAGAGATGACAGAACTCTGCGAGAAGCTGGATATCCCGGTGATTACCACAGTCATGGGACGGGGAGCGATCGCGACGGATCATCCGCTGTTTATCGGCAATATCGGTATGCACGGATCTTACGCCGCCAACAAGACGGCGGATGAGTGCGACCTGATGTTCTCCATCGGATGCCGGTTTAATGACAGGGTGACGGGCAATGTTGCGAAGTTCGCTCCGCATGCCAAGATTGTCCACATAGATATCGAGGCGGCGGCCATCTCAAGAAATGTCACGGTGGATATCCCAATCGTGGCTGACGCCAAGATGGCGATCCGCAAGATTCTGGAACATACGGAACCGATGGAGCACCGGGAGTGGGTGGAAGAAGTCAAAAGCTGGGACAGAGAGCATCCGCTGGGTATTGAAGTAAAGATGGGGGTTAATCCACAGCGCATCATTGAGACGCTCAATAAGGTCTACGCGGACAGGGATACTATCTTTACATCCGATGTGGGACAGCACCAGATGTGGGCTTCCCAGTACCTGAAGCTGGATGCCACACACCGTCTGATACAGAGCGGAGGACTGGGTACCATGGGATTCGGTCTGCCATCGGCAGTGGGAGCGCAGATCGGCTGTCCGGGCAAGGCCATCGTATCCATCAGCGGCGACGGGGGCTTCCAGATGAATATTCAGGAGATGGCGACGGCAGTCAATCAGGAGCTGCCGCTGGTCAATATCGTTATGAACAACAATTATCTGGGTATGGTGCGCCAGATGCAGCATCTCTTTAATAATAAGAGATACACGATCACCTGTCTGCGCTATCATAAGTCCTGCAAAGGAAAGTGCGGCAAGCCGGGCTGGACCTGTCCGGAATATTCGCCAAGCTTTGTAAAGATTGCCGAGGCCTACGGTTCCAGAGGATATCTGGTAACAGAGGACTCCCAGCTGGAGGAGACGATCGTTAAGGCAAGAGACTATGCCGAGGAACACAATAAGCCGGTTATCATAGAATGTGCAGTGTCTCCGGAAGAACTGGTACTCCCGATGATTCGCGGCGGCGCCAGCTTTGAAGAGATTATATATTAGGAGGTCGGAATCATGCGAGAAGTTAATCATATCAAAAGAAAAAGATGGGTCTCTCTCTATGTGGAGAACCGGATTGGCGTTTTGGCCCGGATCTCAGGCATGATGTCCGGCAAATCCTACAATATCGACAGTATCACCGTTGGTGTGACGGAGGATCCGACGATATCCCGGATGACCATCGGTTTAAGTTCCGATGACGCCACCTTTGAGCAGATCAAGAAGCAGTTAAACCGCTGTGTGGAGGTAATCAAGCTTAACGATATCACCGACGCGCCGACACACATGAAAGAGATTCTCTTCATCAAGATTCACGAATGTTCCGAATTTGAGAAGGGCGAGATTTTCCGGATTGCCCAGGTATTCGGCGCGAAGGCCATCGACTACGGCATCAACAGCGTACTTCTGGAGTGTGTTGCCACGGAAGGGCGCAATAACGATCTGATTGATCTTTTGAACCGCAAGTTTGATCAGGTTGAGATTGTCCGGGGCGGTATCGTAGCCATTGAGTCCATCAGCATGACGGACCGATAATCTGGAAAATGTATTCTGGATAAAATGTACAGATAATAACATACAGGTATGACGGGGACCTTCGACGGTCAGACGATATCATCTGACTGTCGGAGGTCCTTTTTTTATTTTTTGGTTGACACTGGAAAAAATTGGTGATACCATAAAACTGGAAACTGTTCCATATATTTCTAAAAAAGAAAGGAGTAGCCATGAAGAATCATCTGAAAAGATTACTGATCGGGATTCTGGTCGCTGTTCTTCTTGTGCAGCAGACAGTCGTTCCGCTGGCGGCGGACAGGACCGGCACGACAATAATCTTCACGGATTCAAAAGAGAAAGCGGGAACAGCGAAGAACACAGATCAGACAAAGGCAGAGAAGAAGGAGAGGAAGGCGGCGGCGTCCGCCCTGTCTTCCGGAAGTTCTGTCAGAAAGACGGCGGGCGTCTCTTACGGATATTCTCCGGCAGGGACAGCCGTCGGCAGAGAGAAGAACCAGGAGGAAAAGAACCTGACACAGCAGGGGCGGACAGCCACTGTCGTGGAGAGTTCCTCCGGCAGAGAGAGTCAGGACGATACGGAAGAAGACGAGGAACCGGCAGATTCCGAAGCCGGACAGGACGATCAGGATGCGGGTTCCCATAAAGAACAGGGAGAAGAGGCACAGGACGCGGACCAGGAGAAGAGTACGGACGATAAGAAGGATACGCAGCATTCTTCACAAGACGCTTCCGCCGGGGAGGGGAAGGATAAGGAAGAGAGCGACGTTGAGGAGCAGCCGGGAGAGACGGTATCTTCCGGGGAAGAGTCCGGACAGCAGCCTGCAGATGATGGGAAGGAAGAGACTTCCGACGGACAGAACCAGTCATCGTCCCGGCAGGAGTCCGGTCAGACTTCGGAACCGGGATCAGACGGTCGGAAAGAAGGCAGTGCGGCGGCGCCCGGAGGACAATCCGGGACCCTTCTTCCGGAGCAGTCGGAAGAAGAACCGGTATTTGACCGGTATCTGAACCGGAATCTTCTGCCTGCGGCAGCGCCGCGGGCCAATAACAGTGTTAACATGCCTGCGGCAACCTACGAGACCTTTATCCTGCAGGGGAAGGATGGCAAGGGGCAGAAGATTGCAGCCAGCGGCAAGGTGACCATGATGGCAAACAGAAAGGCCATTCAGACGGATATCAACCAGAAGCATAAGGACTACATTTCCTTCACTCCGCACTGGGGAAGCAGTACGACGGCGACCTTATCCACCACATCCGGTTCCCGGAATGTGAGCTACTATGCCGATGACCCGAAGAAGGCACAGCATGTGGGAAGTATCGCCTCCCCGAACATGGAATCGAGAATCGTGGGAGGAAGGGTCTTTAAGCTGGAGAGTTCCATGAAGAACAACTTAAGCTGTACCTATTCCAACGTGGGAAGGTATTATGACAGAAGTTCCGGCAAGTCCTATGCTATTGATATGAAGGCGGTGGTGGTGGATTTCACCAAGAAGCCGAAGGGGACTGAAGATGTGCAGGCCGCCATTGCGGACGGCGCAGTCGGTGAGGACGGCGGCCCACTGTTCTGTTTTATCGGCGACAGGACCATCGGCGTGCTGACCACCTTCTGCGACGCCGTCACAGTGCGGTATTCTTTTTATATCCACGGCACGCAGACGCCGATACAGGTCAGAGGATTTACAAGATTCGGCGATGTGGACGCGCAGCAGGGAATTGAGTTCTCAAAGGAAGCCGATTATTTTTACGCTGTCAATGAGGCCAACGATTATCTGGGATGCAGCAAGGGCGTGTATACTTCCGGGAACAAGGCATACATCTACGCTTTAAGCTCCGCCGCTATGGAGAATAATCCGGGGAGCGCGTTTTATACGCTGTTTTCCGGTTCGCAGCTTACGCTGCGCTATACTTTTGCCAAGTGCAGCAGGCAGGATGACGGAGGTGAGAGGAACGGGGCTGATCTGAAGAAATATAAGGTGCCGTTTGATAATTCGGATACGAAGCCTTATTCTTCCAGCTCATCCAGCGGATACATTCATTTTGACGCGAAACAGCCGCATCTGGCGGAGCCGGAGATTCAGAAGTATGTATTCAATGGCAATAATATTCAGGCGGAGACGCAGACGCCGCACACGGCAGTTTCCAACGTGCTGCCGGAAGTGAACAGCGTCTATACTTATAAGATCCGGACAGTCTGTCCGTATGAAGACGCTTCGGATTATCACTATGATTCCTGGATCATCCGGGATCAGGTAAGTCCGTATCTGCAGGTGGATCAGGCGGTGGTGTATGATGGTACGGGCAACCGGTCATCTGCCTTCCGGATACAGACCCAGGCGCAGGGGGACGGCTCCACCGTGGTCACGGCCACAGCCACGAATCCGGCGGCTCAGTCTTTCTATGAGAAGAACTGGTACGATCTCTACATTACGGTGCGGGTGAAGAGTCAGGAACAGTTGGATAGTCTTCGTCTGGATTTTGCCGGACGCTATGTGCGAAGTGGGGCTAATACAGGCAGATATGTGCTGACCAACCGGGCCACATTGTCCACCGGGACAGACTATTCTTCCAATGAGGTGCAGACAGTGATTCCACAGCGACTGATCGTCCGTAAAGTCAATGAAGCCGGGGAATCGGTGAAGGGGATCACTTTCGGTATCTATACCAGTGCCAATGCAGATGTGAGCAGAGAGAAGCCGCTCATGACGGCGGTGACGGACGATAATGGAATAGCGAGGTTTAGCGCGGTCTCTTTCTTTGATATGGCCGGAAAGGCAGGACCGTACTACGTCCGTGAGATGTCGCGGGGCAGTCTGGAGAATGTTTATCTGCTGGATGAAAAGTGGAGTTACGGGTTCTCCAGTGACGGCGGCAACCGGGTTGTGTACGGTGAGACCGGGGACAGAAGCGCCTCCACACTGGAGGATGTGGCAAAGATCCTGAAAAAGTATTCGGTTCAGATCCGCAAGAAGAACAGGGAGACCAGCGAATATTTAAAAGGTGCGGTATTTGGCCTGTATCAGTGGTCGGCCGCCGGCGGCAGCTACCGGAAGGTCTGCAATCTGGAAGAATCTGTGGATGAGACAGGAGAGGTATTTTACCGCAATCCACAGGACGTCACAGCCACGGAAGATAATCTGGGACGGTTCATGGTCAAAGAGGAACAGGCGCCGTACGGATGTTATAACGCGGGCGTAAGCTGGACCTTTGCCACCACCGACGCCTATGTGGCGGACAATAATAAGATTGAGTTTCTCTACACCGCGGAGAGCGGAAGGAAGAAGACCCAGACCGGTGAGCTGATCTATGAGAACGACCTGCAAAAAGGAATTCTGCGTCTGATAAAGACAGATGACGCCGGGGACGTGGTAAAAGGCGCGCTTTTTGTGATAAAGGCGGCCGAAGATATCTATGCGCCGTGGCAGTACGGCGAGGACGGGGATGTCCGGCCGGAGCAGGAACCTCTGGTACCAAAAGGAATGACCTGCGGATATCTGACGACAGACGCGGACGGAAGCGCGGAGTCGGACCCTCTTTATATCGGAAAGTATCAGGTGACAGAGATTGGCGGAGCGCCGGATCACGTGAAAGGAGACGAGGTATATGAGGTAGAGTTCCACTACCCGGAAAAAGACGACATGGCGACGGTGGAAGAGACCGTGCAGGCCGGCAATGTTATCATGCGGCCTTCTCTGGCAGTGTCCAAGCTGGCGGACCGTACCCGGAATCCGGAAGGCGGGGAAGTTGCCTTTGATGCGGACACCGGTCGCTACACAGAGGAAAAGGTGCCGGGTGTCTACCAGGCAGGAGAGACCATCCGTTTTGGAATCAGGGTGACCAATACCGGTAATACAGATCTGTATCATGTCCGGGTCTATGACAGTCTGGATGAGGTCAATACGGCCGGACAGAAGCTGGCAGACTATGTGGATGTGGAGCGTGCCTCGTTTGCCCTCCCGGCTTCCGGCAGCTACGAGACGGAGCAGGGAGATACGATCATGGCCTCTCTCTCTGGAGAAAGCGGAAAGATGGCTCTGCTGAGCCGCCTGAAGGTCTCCGACAGTGTGACCCTCTGGTTCGAGGCGCCGGTGTTGAAGGAGGCAGCCAACGTATATGACCTGATCAACAAGGTGACGGTCACGGCAAGTTATGATAATAATGAGGAAAGGCCGGGACAGCATCTGATTCCGGTGAATACAGAGGACCTCGTTGATGAGGAGGGCAATCCTCTCACAGAGGACGAAGACCGGGTACATATCCCGGGAACGCCGGATACCACCACGGTGAAGCTGGCGGACCGGACCACCGGCGGGATTGTCACCGATGGGGAGTTTAACGGCGTCAAGGTGCCGGGCCTGTATTACGAGGGCGACACGGTGCGCTTTGATATCCATATCAAGAACACAGGTACAGCTAACCTGAAAAATATCCTTGTCACAGATGTGATGTCCGAGGAGTTGAAACAGGTGATTGACGCAGATACGGCTGCCTTCCGGCTGGAGGATATGGCGGAAAGCGCAGCAGACGAATCGACGGATGAGAACCGGCCGGAAACAGAAGAGCCTGTCCCTGAAAGCGAGAAGGAGAGTGAGCGGACAGACGCGGATGCGACCGGAGAAAGCGATTCGGAAGGAGATTCGGAGAAAGAGGAAGATAACTCCGATAACGAGCAGGAGGAAACTGACAGCGGAGAAGAGGGCAGAGTGACTTTGCTGACCGGAGATGGAGAAAAGATTTCCGCCCGGCAGCTGGAGCCTTCCAGAGTGATTCTGGCAGAAAATGTGGACGATGTCACCGGCGAGGGAAGCCTTCGTCCGGGAGATACCGTTGTGCTGCATTTCTATGCGAAGGTGAAGAAAGACGCGGCCAATTTCTACGATCTTCTTAATACAGTGATCGTGAACGCATCGTATTTTACCGGGGAGAAGGACGAGTCTGTCCCGGAAAAGACAGATACAGATCTGATCGAGCTGCCGGGTGTCCCGGAAGCAAAGGTGGCGAAGATTGCGGACCGGACCACCGGCGCGGTTCTGGCGGATGGCCGGTATCAGAATGAGAAGATCATCGGCAGTTATGATAATGGAGATACTATCATCTTTACGATCACGGTCACTAATTCCGGCACGGCGGATTTGTACGATCTTAAAGTGCGGGATGTGATGGAAGAAAGACTTCTGTCGGCTCTGGAAAAAGACAGTATCCGTTTTCAGGACGGACAGTATTCCACCACTGCGGGAGATACCATAAGCACCTCTCTGGAGAGTGGGACTGTGCTCCTCATGGATCATTTAAAAGCGGGAGACAGTGTGAATCTTCTTCTGCACGCAAAGGTCAACCAGCAGGCGGGAGATCTGTTCCGGCTGGAAAATAAGGTGTATGTGACCGGACATTACCGGAAGGGCAACGAACAGTATCAGCTGCAATATGAAGAAGAGGCGGAAGCGGCGGGTCATTCCTATCTGCTGGAATACCATGCCAATAATGGTACCACGGAAAAGACTTCCGACAGTGAGACGCCGGCCCATCAGGGAGAAGATGTGCGCATTGGCGGCAATCCGTTCACATATGAAGGGCATGATTTCCTGGGCTGGAATACGAAAGCCGATGGTACCGGGCAGGACTTTGCGCCGGGTGCTTCGTATACCATGCCGGCTCAGGATGTGCACCTCTATGCGCGCTGGGGCAGCAAAGGCAGTGTCTTAAAGAAGAATTATACCTATGCCCTGACTTATCATTCCAATAATCCTCTGTCGCAGTCCCGCCCGGACAGCGAGACAAGATGCGGCGCGGGAACAGCCATTCTTCTGGATGAGAATATCTTTGTCTATGACGGATATCGTTTCCTGGGATGGAGTATGACTCCGGAGGCTGAGGATGAGCTGCTGCAGCCGGGAGATACTTACCGTATGCCGAAAAAAGACGTTCATCTCTATGCTCAGTGGGAGAAAGAAGAAAGAGTGGTTCTCACTTATCACTCGAATATTCCGGGCAAGGAACGGACAAAGACAGATTTCCAGACGCCTTGCGCCATTGGAACGGAGATCACGGTAAAAGGATGTGACTTTGAGCGAAAGGATTATGTTTTTGCCGGATGGAGCACCGACCAGAAAGGAACACAGCCGGAGATACAGCCGCAGACTCCGCTGACGCTGGAAAAGGATACGGATCTGTATGCTGTCTGGCAGAGAGAAGAAGATGGCAAAGAGCAGATGCGCTATCGGCTGACATATCACGGTAATAACGAGACGGACGATTCCTTTGTGGACAGCCAGACCCCGTGTGCTGACACAACGGAACTGGTTCTGGCAAATAATCTGTTTGTCTACAGTGGCTATGCGTTCCTCGGCTGGAATACGAAAGCCGACGGAACCGGCAAGATGTGGGAGTGCGGCGCTTCGTATACTATGCCAAACCGGCATGTCCATCTGTATGCTCAGTGGCAGAAGGTGGAGGAACACACGCTCACCTATCTGTCCAACTACCCGAATAAAGAGGAAAATGTGCCGGATGAACAGAAGATGGACAGTGAGACGCCGTGCGCGCAGCAGAGCGTCATCCGAATCGACGGCTGCAGTTTCCAGTGCGACGGGTATCAGTTTGCAGGATGGAGCCTCACACCGGACGGAAGCGGCGAGCGGATTCTTCCGGAAGTGCAGTATACCGTGAGCGCGGACACGGTGCTCTATGCAGTGTGGAGCAATGACTGTGAAGAGTACAGTCTTCTGTATTCTTCCAACACAGAAGCCTCCTTGTGGGAAGCGGCTCCTGCGTCGCCTGCTCCGGCGGGAACACCGCACACTCTGATCGGGAATCCGTTTTCCAATGCGGAGGCTTCCTTTGTCGGCTGGAGTCTGAAAGCGGATGCCAGACCGGGATCCGGGGACATCTTGCAGCCGGGACAGCGGCTGGAACAGCCGGCAGAAGATACGGTACTGTATGCCATCTGGGAAAAGACAGAGAGCCGGAGACTTTGTTACGATGGCAACGGAGGGACGACGGATGCCGAGACACAGGACGATGGACGAATCGTGGATGAGGAGACGCCATGTATCGCAGGCACCGGTGTACGAATCAATCCTTCTGCTTTCTACAGAGACGGCTTCCGTTTCCTCGGCTGGAGCACCAAAAAGCTGGAACCGCTTAAGGCATCCTCCGGCACTCAGGTATCCGATGCCGCATCCGATGACGGCACAAAAGGGGCTCAGACCTGGGAGCAGGCAGCGGAAAATGCGGATATTCTGTATCCGGGCTGTGCGTTTGCCATGCCGGATCAGGACCTGATCCTGTATGCTGTCTGGGAAGAACTGCCGAAGACTACGTTTGGAGAAGATATGAGCGGGACCGAAGGCAGTGAGTTGGCTGACAGCCCGTACACACCGATACCGGTGACAGAACTCATGAAGGACCAGGATCACCTGAATATTCCGGGAGAGCCGGAACTGCGTGTTGCCAAAAAAGCGGATAAGACAAAAGGAATCAAGTTAAAAGAAGGCCGCTATCAGGGAAAGCGGAAAGCTGGCGTATATTATGAAGGCGACCGTGTCATTTACAGTATCACGGTCAGCAACTACGGAACAGGTTCCGCTGAACAGGTAGCGATCAAAGAACTTCCTTCCGCCGCATGGGAGCGGGCATTGGAAGCAGAGGGCTTCACCGCATCCGTGGGAGAGGTTCTCCAATCCGCAAACGGCAGTCAGATTCACGTGCAGGAAAAGACGAAAGATACTCTGACTCTCGACCGTCTGGAGCCAAAAGACAGCGTGACGGTCACCTACGAAGCCATCGTAAAAGCCAGACAGGTGGGGACAGCTTCGCTGAAAAACACAGTCAAAGTGACCGGACAGAAATACGATGGTACACCGATCGCCGAGACCAGATACATGAAAGACAGCGACACCATTCAGGTCACCGGAGAAGAACCGGCATCCGAACCGGGAACCGGCACGAATAGCGTCCCGAAGACAGGAGATGAGACGCCGCTCATCCCGTGGCTGCTGATCGGACTGGCCAGCCTCACAGCCGCCGCTGTGATTCTTCTGGTAAGACAGCGCCGGCGAAGATAACAAGATAACAGAGAACAGAGCATCACCTTAAAGCATCACCTCATGTTAAGACGATGATATTACAGCAAAACGGGGATGTCGCATGGCGGCATCCCCGAAAGTTTTGGGTAACATTATATTTTCTTATTTCGTTATTATCAAGCTGCATGATATAACTGCACTCCTTCTTTTTCTACGTTGGCATAAAATGGATAGACAGGAAGCCATTTTTTAAAGTGTTCTTCGCTTTTGGCGATAGGCTTGATATCCAAGTCGTAATCCATGTTATAATCGTAAGTCATTCCAGATAACTGATGCCG
>DXEQ01000045.1 GCA_019114885.1 Candidatus Anaerobutyricum stercoripullorum | reverse complement strand
ATGTTTCGTTTGCGGGTTTTTATCTTATGTTTTGTAATATTATTTCTTTTGTATGATTATATACATTATTATTTTTGTAAAAATATCTTTTCATATTTTGTATGAAAATAAACACACAGACGGAGGTTTTTCTCATGATTCTAGCATGTCAGAAGATAACAAAAGCCTTTGGCGGCGACACTATTTTAAATGATATAAGTTTTTTAATTAACGAAGGAGATAAGGCGGCCCTCATCGGAATCAACGGCGCCGGCAAAACCACTCTCCTGAAAGTCATCACCGGTGAATACGAGGCGGACGGCGGAGAGGTCGTTCTCCAGCGTGGCGCCACCATGGGATATCTCTCTCAGGTCATCGACGTCACATCCCGCCGCACCATTTATGAGGAAATGCTGGACGCCAAAAAGGATATCATCACCATGGAGCAGGATATCCGCGAGCTGGAGAAGGCCATCAGCCATCTTTCCGGAGAGGAACTGGAGAAGGCCATGGAAAAATATTCTCAGCTTACCGACCGGTTTGAAAAGTCCAACGGTTACGCCTGGAAGAGCGAGATTGTCGGCGTACTGAAGGGTCTGGGATTTACGGAAGCGGAGTTTGACACGCCCATCCATACCCTTTCCGGCGGGCAGAAGACCCGGGTGGCCTTAAGCCGGATTCTTCTCACCCGGCCGGATATCATCCTGTTAGACGAGCCGACCAATCATCTGGATATGGACGCCATCCGCTGGCTGGAGACCTTCCTTGGCAACTACCGGGGCGCTGTGCTCATTGTCTCCCACGACCGGTACTTCCTTGACCGGGTGGTCTCCAAGGTCATCGAGATTGAGAACGGCAACAGCCAGACTTTTCTCGGCAATTACAGCCGGTATGCCGAAAAGAAAAAGGCGCAGAGAGACGCCCAGATGAAGCAGTACCTGAATCAGCAGCAGGAGATCCAGCATCAGGAGGAGGTCATCGCCAAGCTGCGCTCTTTCAACCGGGAGAAGTCCATCCGCCGGGCCGAAAGCCGGGAGAAGATGCTCGATAAGATGGAACTTGTGGACAAGCCGGTGGTCTTAAACAGCCGGATGCGGATTTCTCTGGAACCGGAGATCATCAGCGGCAACGACGTTCTCACCATCGAGCATCTCTCCAAATCTTTCGACAATAAACCGCTGTTTAAGAATCTGAACCTCTCCATCCGACGGGGAGAGGTGGTGGGCCTCCTCGGCGCCAACGGCACGGGAAAGACCACTCTCCTGAAGATCATCAACCGGCACCTGCGTCCGGACGGCGGCAAGATTCATTACGGCGCGAAGGTTTCCATCGGATACTATGATCAGGAGCAACATGTGCTCAACGATGAGAAAACGATCTTTGACGAGATCTCCGACGCCTACCCGAAGCTTACCAACACCCGCATCAGAAATGTGCTGGCCGCCTTCCTCTTTACCGGCGACCGGGTCTTCCAGAAGATCGGCACCTTGAGCGGCGGGGAAAAGGGACGCGTCTCCCTGGCAAAGCTGATGCTTTCCAACGCGAATTTTCTGATTCTGGACGAGCCGACCAACCATCTGGATATCCAGTCCAGAGAGATTCTGGAGGACGCCATCAACGATTATGAGGGCACGGTTTTCTATGTGTCCCATGACCGGTATTTCATCAATCAGACCGCCACCCGAATCCTTGATCTGTCTCCGGAGGGCATCGTCAATTATAAAGGTAACTACACCTATTATCTGGAACAGAAAGAAGCGGGAAATATCGAGGCGGACAGTGACTCAGTCCTCGGCTCCCCGGAAACATCCGGGGAAGATGCCGACAAGAAAACGGAACCGGCCGTCTCCTCCAAAGAGGACTGGAAACGTTCCCGCGAGGAGGCCGCAAGGCAGCGAAAACGCGCCAATGAACTGAAAAAAACAGAGGCGGACATCAGCCGCCTGGAAGAAGAAAATGAATCCATCAAAGAAGAAATGAACAGCCCGGACATCGCCAGTAATGTAAGCCGGCTCATGGAGCTGTCCAGAAAATATGAAGAAAATGAAGAAGCTCTGTTGGAGCTTTATGATAAGTGGGAGGAGTTGTCAGAAGAATAAAGTCAGGAGTTGTTGGGCAGACGACGAGACAGACGACGGCGGGCCGAAGGACATAGGCTCATAATGCGCCGTCTGAAAAGTGGCAGGCCAGGTGTTACACCACCAAAATCCCATCAATACACAGACAGCCTCCTGCCGCGCATGTGGTCCGGGCGGCGGCCTGTGAACGAGGATATACATATATTCTGTAAAGATGCAGAAACAGGGAAAAGAAAAACACCCGCTTTGTGTTCGCACAAAAAGCGGGTGTCTTTCTGAGAACCGTACAGCGAAGCCGAAAACCGCAACGCGGTTTTGGTTCTGCATCATTGATATTCTTCTGATATCCGAGAGAGGGTGTCGGCGCACGGACTATCTGCGCGGCCTCGGCTGTCGTCTGTTTATTCGGCCCCCCTCACCTACTTCTTCACTTCCACCTTCTGCCCCAGCTTGCTCTCCGTTCCGGCCAGCAGTCGCTTGATGTTGGCCCGGTGGCGGTAGATGGCAAAGGCTGCGTACAAAACGATCAGTACGAACAAATCCCAGCGTCCCGGATAAAAGATGAGAATCTCCACGATGAGCGCCGCAGAGAGCAGCGTGGACGCCAGAGATACATAGCGGGTCGCCGCAACGACCACGACAAAGATCACGAGACAGCAAAGACCCATTCTCCAGTCAAAGCCCATCATGACTGCCGCCGATGTGGCGATTCCCTTTCCTCCTTTGAAATGCAGGAAGAACGGGAAGTCATGTCCGAGG
The DNA here is from genome assembly GCA_019114885.1 of Candidatus Anaerobutyricum stercoripullorum. Taxonomy (GTDB): domain Bacteria; phylum Bacillota; class Clostridia; order Lachnospirales; family Lachnospiraceae; genus Anaerobutyricum; species Anaerobutyricum stercoripullorum. The sequence goes on along the minus strand of DXEQ01000045.1, from coordinate 7,552 downwards.
ACAACGGCGAAGCCGAGGACCAGCTGCAAAAGCTCGGAATTGAGTCCCGGCACCGCCGGAGCGATGGCCAGCTTGACGATCAGCACCGGAATCATTCCCTTGAGGGCGTCGCCCAGAAAAGTGATAAGAGCCCGGCTCTTACCGAGGGTCCGCAGTACATTTGTCGTGCCGGCATTGCCGCTGCCGTACTGGCGGATATCCAGTCCGCAGATTCTTCCCACAAAATATCCTGTCTGTATACAGCCCAGGAAATACCCCACAATGATAGCTGCTATAAAGTAACCGATATACCCTGTCATTATTTCTCCTTTCTTTCCCGGTAGATGAACCGAATCGGCGTCCCCCGGAAACCAAACGTAGTACGAATCTGATTCTCGATGTACCGTGTATAAGAAAAATGCGTCAGATTCTTATCATTGATAAACATTACAAATGTCGGCGGCTTCACCGAAACCTGTGTGATATAGTAGATGCGGAGCCGCTTACCTTTATCGGACGGCGGCTGCTTCATGGCCATGGCCTCCGTCAGAATCTCGTTGAGCACGCCGGTCTGTACTCTTAACGCACAGTTGGCGATCACAGCGTCAATGAGATCAAAGAGCTTCGGAAGCCGCTGTCCCGTCTTTGCCGACAGGAAGATCAGTTCCGCGTACGGCATGTAGGAGAGCTTCTCCCAGATCTTCTCCGTGAACTCCTTCATGGTATGGTTGTCTTTCTCCACCAGATCCCACTTGTTGACCGCAATGATCATACCCTTGCCCCGCTCATGGGCGATGCCGGCGATCTTGGCGTCCTGCTCCGTGATGCCTTCCGTGGCGTCAATGATGAGTACCGCCACGTCACAGCGCTCCACGGCGGTGACGGTACGGATGATACTGTACCGCTCCAGTTCTTCTTTCACCTTGCTCTTTCTGCGCAGTCCGGCCGTATCGATAAAAACGTACTCCTGTCCATTTCTCGTCACTGTGGTATCAATGGCGTCCCGGGTCGTTCCCGCGATCGGGGAGACGATGACTCTCTCCTCACCCAGCAGACGGTTGACGATGGAAGACTTGCCCGCGTTCGGCTTACCGATGACCGCGATCTTCGGGCGCTCATCCTCTTCCTCCTCTTCCTCCGCCTCCGGAAAATGTTTCACCACTTCATCCAGCAGATCTCCCAGACCCAGCTTGCCCGCTGCAGAGATTGGTATCGGGTCGCCCAGACCCAGATTATAGAACTCATAAACGTCCGGCATAAACTTCTCAAAGCTGTCCACCTTATTGACAACTAAAAGCACCGGCCTGCCGGAGCGGCGCAGCATATCCGCCACCTTGAAATCCGCGTCCACCAGCCCCTGACGCACATCCGTCAGAAACAGGATCACGTCGGCCGTCATGATCGCCGTCTCCGCCTGCTCCCGCATACGGGAAAGAATGATATCCTTCGACTCCGGCTCAATACCTCCGGTATCGATCAGGGTAAATGGATAATTCAGCCAGGAGACGTCGGCATAAATCCGGTCTCTTGTCACTCCGGGGGTATCTTCTACGATGGAAATCCTGCTTCCCGCCAGCGCATTAAATAATGTGGACTTGCCCACGTTCGGGCGTCCCACCACCGCTACAACTGGTTTGCTCATATCTTACCTCCAATTATTTTATCAACAAAGTCCTGTCCTTCTGATTGTATAATATTCACCGGAACTTGTAAAGCTTCGGCCAGATCAGAAAGACGCATATCATCAAGAAAAATATCTTCGTCTGCCTTCAATACATTGCATGGGAGCAGCAGTTCCTCTCCCAGCTCTCTGCCGGCAAGCTGCCGCCGGATATCCTGTCCGGTGAGCAGACCGGTGACTGTGATCTGTTCGCCAAAAAATGTATTGGCAATACAGTATACATGTACATGAATATGAGGATACTTCCTACTCACCTGCTTAGCCAGCCGGCAGATTGTCGGATAAGCCAGCTTTGCCGTGGCGACGGACACGGTTCTCTCCCTCTCATCGCCGGTAAGCTGCGCCAGCCTCTCTTCCACCTCGCCAATCAGAAGCCGCATCATGCCGACTCCATTTTCCAGCTGCCCGAAGCCTTCATAATATTCTTCCGGCGGAAACTCTCTTCCGGCCAGGATGAACCACTCGTCACTGGCATGGACGAAGGACGTTCCCTTCTTGGCCAGAAAATGTTTCTGCCAGCCCTGAATCTGTGCCAATACATTTTCTGCGTCCTCCCTCGTAAAAGCTTCCAGCTTCGGAAGGTCTTCCCGGTATCTCGTCAGTCCCACCGGCACCACGGAAAGGCTCTCCATGTAAGGAAGAAACTCCCCCAGCTCCCGGATGGTGCGGTCCAGTTCCTCTCCATCGTTGATTCCCTTGCAGAGCACCACCTGACTGTTCATGGGAATCCCCGCCTCATAAAACCGGCGGATCTTCGCGAGGATATCTCCTGCAAACCGGTTGTGCAGCATCTGGCAGCGCAGTTCCGGGTTCGTGGTGTGCACAGATATATTGATCGGCGCCAGATGATAGCGGATCACCCGGTCGATATCCTTTTCTTTCATGTTGGTGAGAGTGATGTAGTTTCCCTGCAAAAAGGACAGACGGGAATCATCGTCCTTAAAATACAGGGTCTCGCGCATGCCCGGCGGCATCTGATCGATGAAGCAGAACACACATTTATTACAACAGGACTGGTACTCATCCATCAGAAAAGACTCAAAAGTAATTCCCAGATCCTCGTCTTCTTCCTTCTCAATCTCCAGGGTACATTCCTCATTATCTTTTGTTAAAACTTCCACCCGGAGAAATTCTTCTTCTATATAATACTGATAATCAAAAAAATCTTCTATCTCATGTCCGTTGATGGCTCCGATCCGGTCGCCCGGTTCCAGACCGCACTCTTCGCCGATACCGCCCGGCTCCACTCCGGTGATGAGATGCCATTGTTTTTTCATGGTTTTCCTCTCTCTTCTCTGTTTTCCCACAGCTGTGCAAAATCCGGTGAACAACCCTATCCGGCAGTCCCATCTGAACCGGACAGCGATCTCTGTTCATCAAGACACATAAAACAGCCCATATTTCCGCGCCTGCCATGGCTGGCCCGGTGGGAAAACAGCATACTGTGATTGCAGCAGGTACACAGATCTGTGATATCCAGATGCTCCGGCAGGATACCCGCCTCCGTGAGAATCATCCGGTTTGCCTCCCAGAGATCCAGCTGATATTTGCCGTTCTCCTTCGCATCAAAAATCTGCGCGCACTGCCCCGGTGAAAAGCTTTCCCGGAATGCCTGCGCCACATCTTCACTGACCTCATAACAGTTCCGGCAGATGGAAGGCCCGATGGCGGCGATGATATTCTCCACCCGGCTTCCGTACTCCCTCTCCAGAAAACGGACCATCTTTGCCCCGATGCGGGCGGCTGTTCCTCTCCAGCCGGAGTGGGCCATGGCGATTACCTGCTTTTCCGGGTCAAAAAATAACAGCGGCACACAGTCCGCATAGGAAGTATAGAGGGGGACTCCCGGCTCGTTGGTGGCCAGCCCGTCCACACCTGGCACCGTCTCCCGCACGATACCCTCGCCCCGGTTTTCGGCCGTCACTTTCCGCAGCTTCGTCTCATGAACCTGCGCGGAAAATACAAGGTCTTCCGCCCTGAAACCGATGGCGTCCGCAATCCTTCGAAAGTTCTCCCGCACATTTTCCGGGTCATCCCCTCTGGTAAAAGACAGGTTCATGGACGCCAGATGTCCTTCGCTGACGCCGCCCATGCGGGTGGAGAATCCATGCCGCACCCCGGCTGCCGCCAGTTTCGGGAAGGTCAGATAGACCACGCCGTCTTTCTCATTTGTGATCGTTGTATGATTCCTGTTTGCATAAATCCATTCCATCATTCCGACTCCTATATCCGCAGAAAGGCAGATTGCACATTTCCTAATACTGATAAGGAAATGCATTGCGGATCCAGCGGCAGTCATATCTGCCGTCCACTTCCACCACGTCAAACCGTACCGGCACATACTCATCCAGCCGGTATTGCATCCGGAAATAATCATAAATCCGGCAGATCTTATACTGCTTCCTCGCATCCACAGCCTCACAGGCATAGCCCTGCTCCCGGTCGCTGCGCATCTTGACCTCGATGATCAGAATCGTATCTTTCTCTTTTCCGATCAGATCGATCTCCCCGAAGGGGCACCGGTAATTGCGCAGCAGGATACGGACTCTCCGCTGTTCCAGAAAAGCTGCCGCCGCGGTCTCTCCATTCCGCCCTCTTTCTTTTCTGTAATTCACCTGTCCTCCCGCGTCCCGCAAAACAAACGGGCTCTCACTCATTTTTTGTTACACATGATACGGCACATCCACACAGCAAATGTGTCATCTCTCCTGCAGGATTGACTTTAAAAAACTCCGCCTGTGAATCGGACATGGTCCCATCCTGTGAAGGGCCTCGATGTGCTCCGCTGAGCCGTATCCTTTATTGGAGGCAAATCCATAGCCCGGATACATCCTGTCGTATTCTTCCATCATGGCGTCCCGGTATACTTTGGCCACGATGCTGGCCGCGCCGATGGAGATACTCCGGGCGTCTCCCTTTACGATTCCCACCTGCGGGATATCCACCTCCGGAATCGTCACCGCGTCATTGAGCAGCAAAGACGGACGGACCGGGAGGGCGGCAATGGCCTTGCGCATGGCCTCATAGGTAGCCTGAAGGATATTGATCTCGTCAATCCTCTCCTGCGTGGACAGACCGATGCCAACTGCCAGCGCCTTCTCCTGAATCTCTCTGGAAAGCTCCTCCCGCTTTTTTGCGGACAACTTCTTGGAATCGTTGATGTACAGAATCCGGCAGTCCTTCGGCAGAATCACTGCCCCGGCTACCACCGGACCCGCCAGCGGTCCCCTTCCCACCTCGTCAATGCCGCAGATATACGTATATTCTTCGTATTTTTTCTCAAACTGACACAGATTCTCGATGCGGATCCGCTCTGCCTCATACTTCTGCAGACGCTTCTCCTGAGACGCAACGATGCTCTGCACTCCTTTTCGCCCGTCGCCCCGGTACAGATCAATCTGTGCCTGCAGCTGTTCCGGCGGTGTATTGTTCAATTCTTCTCTGATTGCAGCGATACTCTTTTTTTCCATGGTTCTCTTTTCTGACACACCTCATCAGCCACGCCGACAGGTTCTTCTCATATCAAAATCTACTCTACCGGTCCGAACTCTGACAGCGGCCAGATTCGAATCCATACTTTGCCGATGATCTCTGAACGGTGTACCGGACCCACCGGCTCATACCGGCTGTCGTAGCTGACCGGCCGGTTGTCGCCCAGACAGAAATATTCATCTTCTCCGAGAGTCAGCGGTTCCTCCGCGATTCCCGGCTGCTCAATATAATCCGTGATTCCGTAAACGTCATCCGTCAGTTCTTCTCCGTTGATATACACCTTGCCATCCATGATCTGCACGGTCTCGCCGGGCAGACCGATCACCCTCTTGATAAAATACGGATGTTCGCCTTCTTCTTCCGGTCCCGGGAATATGACGATATCAAACCGGTCCGGATCTGAAAACTGATAGGTGAGCTTGTCCATGATCAGATTCTCCCCGTGGGCCAGCGTCGGATCCATGGAGTGGCCGTTCACCACCGTCCTCTGTCCCACAAAGCGAAGTACCAGAAAAACGACCAGACAGATGATCGCCACGTAGGCAATGGTGCCCAGGATTTCTTTCATGATATTCGCCTTTTTTCCTTCTGCTGAGTCATGTTTTTTTTGCATACCGGAGACTTCCTCCTGTTTCTTTTGCTCCATATCTCTTCCTCCCATTCCGTGATCGGGCTGCGCTCTTTTGTCCCGCGCTGCCTGATCACCGCCTTATCAGTCGCAGAGCCTGTCCGATACATCCTGCGGCCGCTCCAGTGAGATGCGGCCCAGCCGCAGAGAGCGGAAATCATCCAGGACCAGCAGTCCTGCCTTTTCCACATCCACCTGGCTTCCTTTCATCAGGCAGCCGCGGACCTGACCGATTCTTTCCAGCAGACGCACCGCATCCGCATCCTCCTCTGTGCCGTAGCGCTCCGAAAGTGCCCCCGGATACCGGTCGCAGAGGAATCTGAGAAGTTCCACGGAAAGCTCCGTGGTATTTAAAACTTCCTCCTTGATGGAACCGATCCATGCCAGACGCAGTCCCACCGCCTGATCTTCAAACTTCGGCCAGAGAATTCCCGGCGTATCCAGAAGCTCCACATTTTTATTAATTTTAATCCATTGCTTTCCCTTTGTCACACCCGGTTTATTTCCGGTTTTTGCGCAGGCCTTGCCCGCAAAAGAATTGATAAAGGTGGACTTGCCCACGTTGGGAATCCCAGCCACCATGGCGCGGACCGGACGGTTTAAGATTCCCCGCTTTCTGTCCCGCTCCTTCTTTTCGCGGCAGGCTTCCTCCACCAGCTTCTTTACTTCTTTGATGCCGGTCCCTTTTTGTGAGTTGACCCGGGCAACAAAAAAGCCCTTCTCCTTATAATAGGTCTCCCACTCTCTGGTAACCGCCTCATCCGCCATGTCCGCCTTATTCAGAAGAATCAGCCTGGCCTTATTCCTGGCCAGTTCATCAATATCCGGATTCTTGCTGCTGTAAGGCACTCTGGCGTCCACCAGCTCGACCATCAGATCGATCAGCTTAATATTCTCCTGCATCATTCGCCGGGCCTTTGTCATATGACCCGGATACCACTGAAAATGCATAGTATCCTCCATCTCATCCACATCCGGGAAGCTGTGCTCCCGGCGTCTCTTATTCTCCGCCTCCGATTCTTCCGACTATCTTACCAACGAACTGTGTCCGTTTGATGTTTCCGATATTTGCCACGCGGGAGTCCTCGCTGTTGTTGCAGTTATCTCCCATGACAAAATATTCGTCCTCTCCCAGCTCCACGCCGTAGGCAGCCAGCCCCGCGGACAGAATCTCTTCCTCAAATGTATCTTCCAGCGCTTCTCCGTCAATGAGGATCTCTCCTCCGGTAATCTGCACCGTCTCTCCCGGCAGGCCGATGACCCGCTTTACGGTATAGTGGACGGCTGTCCCGTTCTCAATCTCCAGAAGCACCGGATCAAATCGTTTTGGACCGCCGATACGGTAGCTCAATTTATTGACCAGCAGTACATTTCCTTCATAATAGGACGGCTGCATGGACTCTCCGTGCACCGTCACTGTCTGAAAACAGAACTGGATGATCAAAAAGGCGAGAAAGATCACCGCGGCAACCTCGCCCACCCAGAAACCGATCCGGCGGATCATCCGGTTTCTTCTCTCCAAATACCGATAGTTCTTTACTGCCATAACAAAATCTCCATATGGAAAAACAGGGCAAGTAAATAAATACTCGCCCCTTTCTCATCCTCTGATACTATTTAACTAACTCTTTAACCTTAGCCTTCTTACCAACTCTGTCACGTAAGTAGTAAAGTTTTGCTCTTCTTACTTTACCTTTTCTGATCACTTCGATCTTGGTAACGATTGGAGAATGTACCGGCCAGGTCTTCTCAACACCGATGCCGTTAGAGAA
>DXEQ01000044.1 GCA_019114885.1 Candidatus Anaerobutyricum stercoripullorum | reverse complement strand
TGCCAGATAATATGAAAATAGTGATAACGTAAAAACAGGCTGGCATAGACAATGGCGTTTATGTCAGCCTGCTTTATTATACGACAGCGGATGCCGGTCATAACAGCCTGAAAATATTTTCGGGCGAGAGAAAAATTTTTCAATATTGAAGGTGATATGGGGGAAAGTATAATAAAAGTATGAAGCAGGAGAACGTATTTTGTAAGAGAAAGGGGCGCAAATATGAAAACAGATGTTTTGATTATTGGCGGTGGAGTCGTGGGATGTGGAATCGCCCATCAGTTATGCAAATATCATTTTGATATAACTCTTGTGGAGAAGGAGTCCGACGTCTGTATGGGAACGAGCAAGGCCAATTCCTCCATGCTCCACGACGGTTACAATGTGGACAGGACCAAATTAAAAGGACAGCTGGTCTTAAAGGCCACGAAGGAGAGATATGAGCAGCTGGCAAAGGAACTGCATTTTGATCTGAATATCTGCGGATCGCTGCTTCCGGGATTTGAGGAGAAAGACTGGGAAGCGATTCATCACCAGTTTGAGATGAGTGCGGAAAACGGCATCCGGGGCGTCCGCGTCGTTGGGCAGGAAGAACTCCATGAACTGGAGCCGCACATGAATCCGGACGCGAAGTTTGCTCTGTTCAATCCGAATACCGGAGTATTGAATCCGTTTGAACTCACCATTGCCCTCGGAGAACATGCCGTCATCAACGGAGCGAAGGTGCTTCTGAACACGGAGGTGACGGGAATCAATACGGAGGACGGCCGGGTTGTGTCTGTGGAGACCAGTCAGGGAACCATAGAGGCGAAGGTCGTGATCAATTCCGCCGGTCTGTATTCCGATCAGGTTGCGGGAATGGTGGAACATGTGGATTACAGCGTCAAGCCGAGGAAGGGCATTTATTTCCTGTATGACAAACAGTTTGGCGATTATATCAGAAGACCGATTTACACGGCGCCGACAGCGGTGTCCAAGGGACTGATCATGCTGCCGACCACAGAAGGCAATCTGCTCTGCGGCTCCAACGCCATTCTCCATGACGACAAGGATGATGTTTCCACAGATCTGGAGTCTTTAAATCACATTTACGCGGAAGCCATCCATAAATATTATCCGGAACTGCCGCGGATGGGCGATGTGACGACCATCTTCGCCGGAAACCGGGCGGTATCCAACACGGAAGACTTTATCATCGGACATTCCAAATCTGTGCGGGGAATGATCAACCTGATCGGCATACAGTCTCCGGGACTTTCCTCCGTGCCGGCCATTGCGGACATGGTGGAGGATCTGGTACGGGAAGTGGGAGACGGCCTGAATTTTGAGATCAGGGATGACTATATCCCGACGAGAGAAAAACCGGTCATACTGCGGGAACTGCCTTATGAGGAGAGAGCGAGATTTATCGCTGAGAATCCGGACTATGGCACGATCATCTGCCGGTGCGAGACGGTGAGCCGGGGAGAGATTCTCGACGCCATCCGCAGACCGATACCGGCCACGAATCTGGACGCCATAAAGCGGAGAGTGCGCGCAGGCATGGGAAGATGCCAGGGAGGTTTCTGTGGCCCGCGTATCGTGGGAATTCTGGAGAAGGAGCTGGGTATCTCACCGCTGGAGGTGACAAAGAGAGGAAAGACTTCTTACATACTTTCCATGAAAGCAAAAGAGCTTGCATTGCAGGAAGGAGGCAGCAGTAATGAAAAGGTTATCTTATGATCTGGTTGTCGTAGGAGGAGGCCCTGCCGGACTGGGAGCGGCTTTAAAGGCAAAGGAAAATGGCGTGGAAAGAATTCTCGTATGTGAGAGAGGTTTCAAACTGGGCGGTATCCTGGAGCAGTGCATCCATAACGGCTTCGGTCTGCAGTATTTCAAGGAAGAGCTGACAGGACCGGAATACGCCGGAAGATTTGCAAAAAAGGTACTGGAAAGCGATATTGATGTGAAGACGGACACCATGGTCCTCGATATCACGGAAGATAAAAAGATCATCGCGCAAAACGCGCAGGACGGATTATTTGAGGTGGAGACTAAGGCATGTATCCTGGCCATGGGCTGCCGGGAGAGAACCAGGGAGGCCATCACCATTCCGGGAGACCGGCCGTCCGGCGTTATGACGGCGGGCGCGGCCCAGAGATATGTCAATGTGAACGGGTATCTGCCGGGAAAAGAGATCGTGATTCTCGGTTCCGGCGATATCGGCCTGATTATGGCCCGTCGTATGACCTTTGAGGGAGCAAATGTAAAGTGTGTATGTGAGGTGGAACCATTCTCCTCCGGACTTGTCAGAAACAAGGTACAGTGTCTGGACGACTTCGGCATCCCGCTGTATTTAAGCCACACTGTCACGAAGATTCACGGCCGTCAGCGCCTGGAAGGGGTGACGATCGCCAAAGTGGATGAGAAGAAGAATCCGATTCCGGAGACAGAGGTCTATGTGCCGTGCGACACACTCCTTCTTTCCGTCGGTCTGATTCCGGAAAACGAGCTCTCCAAAAAGGCGGGCGTAGAGCTGGACAGAGTGACGAGGGGAGCCGTTGTCAACGAGAAGCGGCAGACAAACGTGGAGTGGATCTTCTCCTGTGGAAATGTACTGCAGGTTCACGATCTGGTGGATAATGTGACAGAGGAGGCGGAGACAGCCGGAACGGCAGCGGCGGCATACATAAAAGGCAGTCTCAAAAAGAGCAGTCGTTCTCTTGCCGTCTGTGCCGGAGAAAATATCGGCTATGTGGTGCCGCAGACGATCGACTACGCCAATCCGGATGAGAAGATCGTCAAGCTTTACATGCGCGTGCGCAGGCCGGATGAAAATGTACTGATGACCGTGAAGGATAATAACGGCGGCCTTGTGGCGAAGTTCAAAAAAGATACCATCGCACCGGGATCTATGGTAGCATTAAGTGTACCGATAATCAAAATAGCAGATGCTGCCACTTCCCTCACCATAGCAGTAGAAAGACAGGAGGGATAATTATGGCTCAGACCAGAATCATATGTATCGGATGTCCGAAAGGATGTGCGGTCACAGTTACTCATGAAGGCACGACCATTCAGAATATAGAAGGCTTTGGCTGCGAAAACGGCAGGACGTATGCCCGGAACGAATTCACCGCGCCGGTGCGCATCTTTACTTCCACCGTGCGGGTGGAAGGAGGAAGCTCCGCTCTGGTTCCGGTGAAGACCGCCGGTTCCGTTCCGAAAAACATGCTGATGGAGTGTGCGAAGGAAAGCTGCCGCATCACGGCGGAAGCGCCGGTTCATGTGGGTGATGTCATAAGAGAGGACTTCTGCGGTACGGGAGTGGCTCTGGTGGCGACCGGCGACGCCTCCTGAAGGTGACGTGCGTTGCCGGTGCCGGAAAAAGACAGGAGAGTAGATAGCATGGAGAAGCATAAGATCAAATTAATCGTCACGGACATTGACGGGACTCTGGGCCCGGTCAGCACGGACCGCATCAACGAAGAGTATTATGAGGTGATCCGTGAACTTCAGAACAGGGGAATCATTTTCGGGGGAGCCAGCGGAAGGAGCAGTTATGCCATCAGCAGGCTGTTTGAGCCGGTAAAGGACAGGATGATCTTTCTCGCGGATAACGGCGCCAGAGCCGTATACGAGGGGAAGGAACTGTTTTCCGTTCCCATGAATCTTGCCGACTGCCGGGAACTGGTGCGGGATGTGCGCAAGCTGCCGGACTGCCAGAGCGTATGGCAGAGCTGTGAGAAGACCTATTTTGAAAAAGGGGATGAAGAAATCTATCATATCATGAGGGACTCTATGCATTATGACTGCGCCATGGTGGATGATCTTCTGACTCTCACGATCCCTTCGACCAAATTCACCATCTATCATCCGGTCAATGCGGAGAAGATCATCCCGGAAGCTTTCTGGGAAAAGTGGGGAAAGGATCATCAGCTGGTGTGCGCCGGCGATAACTATATGGACGTCATGGATCTTCATGCCAACAAGGGGACCGGTCTTAAAAAGATACAGGAATATTTCGGGATCTCAAGAGAAGAGACCATGGCCTTCGGCGACAATATCAACGATATGGAGATGCTTGAGAACGCGGCGGAGAGCTATGCCGTGGGCGATGCCAGAGAGGAAGTGCGGCAGGCGGCCAGACATATCGCGCCTCCGATGAAGGAGGACGGGGTGCTCCAGGTATTAAAGACACTGCTCTGAGATGGATAAAAAAGAGAAAACATTTTGTGAAAATATTTGCACCGTATGGAAAATATTTTCCTTCTTGTTCCGGTATCAGGCGAAAGATATAATGAGTTTGTAAACAAGAGAGAGAAGGCAATGATAAGCAAAATTATGATAATGTAATAGGAGGTAATGACTATGATTCAACAGGACAGAATGTACAGCCCATTGTTAAATCCATTATACGAAGGCTGCGATATGAATGACCTTTGTGTGGGTACCTACCTGATCGGTGCGGCGAAGGAAGAAGAAGCCATCGTGAAGGCAGCGAGCATCGGAATCGAGCAGACGACGGGATCCTGGGTGGATGTTCCGGAAGAGACCGATGAGGTGCGGGCAAAATATTGTTCCAAGATCATTGGAATCTATGAAGTGCCGGCATTCGAGAACCAGACAAACGTGAACAGACAGGTTGCTCCGGATGGTCTTCGTTTTTATGTAGTGCGCATCGGATTCCCTGTAGCTAATATCGAAGATAATATTCCGCTTCTGATCGCTTCCATCACCGGAAATATCATGTCCATGCCATATCTGAAGCTGTTGGATATCGACTTCCCGAAGAAGTTCGCAGACAAGTTCCAGGGACCGAAGTTTGGTATCGACGGAATCCGGAAAGTTCTGGATGTTTATGACAGACCGCTGCTCAACAACATGATCAAACCATGTACCGGATATACACCGGATGTGGGAGCAAAGCTGTTCTTCGAGGCGGCAGCAGGCGGCGTGGATATCATCAAGGATGACGAGCTGATCGGCGGCGACCGTGAGTTCAATAAGCTGGCTGACAGAGTGAAAGCCAACATGGACGCAGCGCACAGAGCAGAAGAGATCAAGGGAGAAAAGACACTCTACGCATGCAATATCACCGATGAAGTTTCCCGCCTGAAAGAAAATGCCATGACCGTTATCAATAACGGCGGAAACTGTATCATGGTAGATGTTCACGGCATCGGCTATTCCGCAGTGAGAATGCTGGCGGAAGATCCGGAGATCAATGTTCCGATTCTCGGACACAGCTGCTTTAACGGCGCGTTTACCTGTTCTCCGTATCAGGGCATGAGCTCCAAGGTTGTTGTGAAGCTGTGCCGCCTGGTAGGCTGCGATATCTATCTGACCCAGCCTCCGTATGGTAAGTTTGACAATACATTTGATAACTATATCATCAATATCATCACATCCAAGGCAAAATTCTACGACTTAAAGCCGACCCTTCCATTTGTGGGCGGCGGAGTTGTGGCAGGACTTGTGCCTAGATTCATGAAAGACTGCGGCAACGATGTACTCCTCGGCGTAGGAGCCGGAATCCATGCCCATGGAATGGGACCGAGAGCCGGCGCCAAAGCGTTCCGGGATGCCATTGACGCATGCATGAATGATGTTCCGTTAAGAGAAGCAGCCAAGAGCAGTCCGGAATTGACCTGGGCGATTGAAAAATGGGGCATCTACGGAGAAGATCACAGCAAAGATTTATACGCGATCTGATCCCTTACATAAGAGCAAGCCATAAGTGAAACCAATTTTTATCTGTGGTCCGGCTCTTGCTGCTGTGGAGCCGGACGAACAAAATGGTCCGCTTTAACCAACATATTTTTTCTACGCGAAGGAGGCCGTTCCTTTTCCATATGGAGAGAGGGGCGGCCTTCTTTTTTTGCGGTCCGGCAAATGTTTTCGGAACGTGCGAAAGAACCCGAAAGAGTAATTTCCCACACGAAAGAACGTTTGCCATTTTATAGGTATGATGGTATGATAAAGCCATGAAGCGGGGAAGGAGGAGCGAAG
>DXEQ01000043.1 GCA_019114885.1 Candidatus Anaerobutyricum stercoripullorum | reverse complement strand
GCAATACTCCCGAACAACTCTGTGTCTATTTTACTAAAAAATCACCAATATTACAAGAGAAATCTGATATATTTGTAGAAACAGTTCAGCCATGCGCCTGAAAGAATAAAAGAAGCGATGAAAATTTATTTTCAGGAGCTCTTTTATTCTGACAGGCATATGGCACTCTGCCATCATCGAGGAAACAAGCGCATTGGCGCCGGGCAGGCTGCCCCGGCAGCCGGTTTCCGAGATGCCATGGCTGAACTGTTTCGCGCACAGCCATGCGCCTGAAAGAATAAAAGAAGCGATGAAAATTTATTTTCAGCTCCACTTCAACACTAAAAAGCGTTGACACATCACATTTTTCCGTGTATGATTTGACACAGACCGTTTTCCTTTATAGAATAGCTGTAGCCATTGCGCCGGGCACCTGTCGATCGCGGATTCAAAGCGCGCGGCAAAACGGCTGCAAGGAAAACCTTTTTCATCAAAACACCAATTATCTGGAGGTTCTATCATGCAAACAGATCATTTTACCATCGGCTTCATCGGTCTTGGTCTCATCGGCGGCTCCATCGCCAAAACGATCCGCCGGGTCCATCCGGGAAGCGTCATACATGGATTTGATACAGATACGGACGCCGGACAGGCAGCCTGTCAGGAAGGTGTCCTCAACACATTTTCTGATCAGGTGGACGCCCGCTTCGGGGAATGTGACATCATCTTTCTCTGCGCGCCTGTGGCCGTCAACATCAGTTATCTTTCACAGCTTAAGGATATCGTCGCCCCGCAGTGCCTCATCACCGATGTGGGCAGCGTGAAGACGCCGATCCAGGAGGCGGTGGACGCGTTGGGCATGGCGCCTCAGTTCATCGGCGGACATCCCATGGTGGGCTCCGAAAAGACCGGCTACGCGAATTCCAACGACCATCTGCTGGAGAACGCCTACTATTTTCTCACTCCGAGCGACCGCACCATGTTTTACCTGACCGCCACCTTTTCTTCCTTTATTCAGGGGCTGGGTGCGCTGGCGGTCACCCTGCGGCCGGAACAGCACGATTATATCACCGCTTCCATCAGCCATATCCCACACATCGTGGCGGCGGAACTGGTCCATCTGGTGCGCCGCGCCGACACGGACAACGGCATGCTCAAACAGCTGGCTGCCGGAGGCTTTAAGGATATCACCCGGATTGCCTCCTCCTCGCCGGTCATGTGGGAACAGATCTGCCTCAACAATGCCGGAAACATCCGCTCTCTTCTCTCCGATATGGTGGAAGATCTGCAGCAGGTCATCGCCCAGCTGGACGAGGGGAACGGCGGCTATGTCAATGAATATTTCCGTACGGCCAGCGAATACCGCAACTCCGTGCCGGATCACTCCATCGGACTGTTTGAAAAGGTGCACAAGCTCTACGTTTACATCCCGGATGAGCCGGGTACTCTGGCGTCCGTGGCTTCTCAGCTCGCCTTCAATAATATCAACATCAAAAATATCGGCATCGTTCATAACCGGGAGTTTGAGGAGGGCGTGCTGGAGATCGTCCTTTATGATGATGAAGCCTGCACAAAGGCGGCAGAAGTGCTGAAAGAACGGAATTATACGGTAAATGTACGTTAAAATGAATCATTTCATTCAAGACAGAAGGGAAATATATTTTATGAAAACACTGACAAGAAGGACCGGGCTTAAGGGTACCCTCACCGTCCCGGGCGATAAGTCCATCAGTCACCGGGCCGTCATGTTCGGCGCGCTGGCCGAGGGTACCACGACGATCCACGGATTTTTAAAGGGAGCCGACTGTCTCTCCACCATCGGCTGCTTTCAGGCCATGGGAATTGATATAGAAGAAAAAGAAGATACGATCTATGTACATGGGAAAGGGCTGCGCGGGCTGCAGGCTCCGGACGGCGTCCTGGACGTGGGCAACAGCGGCACCACCACCCGTCTCATCTCCGGCATCCTGGCGGGACAGAACTTCACCTCAGAATTAAGTGGAGACGCTTCTCTCAATACCCGTCCCATGAAACGGATCATTGCGCCCCTTTCCATGATGGGGGCCGATATCACCAGCAAAAACAAAGACGGCTGCGCGCCTCTCCTCATCCACGGCAGACCTCTTTCGGCCATCCACTACGACTCTCCGGTGGCTTCCGCCCAGGTAAAGTCCTGCGTGCTTCTGGCCGGACTGTACGCCGACGGCGAGACCAGTGTGACAGAACCGGCCCTCTCCAGAGACCACACGGAGCGGATGCTCCGCTCTTTTGGCGCAGATATCCGCACGGAAGGGCGCACCTGCACCATCACTCCTCCGAAAACACTGCACGGGCAGCACATCGAAGTGCCGGGGGATATTTCCTCCGCCGCCTTTTTTATCGCGGCGGCCTGCATCACGCCGGATTCAGACGTGCTCATCCAAAACGTGGGCATCAATCCGACCCGCGCCGGTATTCTGGAGGTCTGCCGGTCCATGGACGCGGACGTCTCTCTGGAAAATGTACGGGAAGCCGGCGGGGAGCCGGTGGCGGACATCCGTGCCCGCACTTCCAGGTTAAAAGGCACCGTCATCGAAGGTGACATCATCCCTACCCTCATCGATGAGCTTCCAGTCATCGCCCTCATGGCCTGCTTCGCCGAGGGACAGACGATCATCCGGGACGCACATGAACTCCGCGTCAAAGAAAGCGACCGCATCGCCATTGTGAGCGATAACCTGCATGCCATGGGCGCGGACGTGATTCCGACTGACGACGGATTCCTCATCAACAGCCAGCAAGGTACGCTAACGCTCCACGGAGCGAGCATCAACTGCGCCATGGACCACCGGATTGCCATGACTTTCGCCGTCGCCGGGCTCAACGCCGATGGGGAGACCGTCATCACCGACAGTGACTGCGTGGATGTGTCCTACCCGGACTTTTTCCGGCAGTTGGAAAGACTGTATGCGCAGAAGTGAGACTGCGTGAACAGACGCCGGCGGAAGCGCCCATGCCGCTTTGCCTGCCGACGCCCTCTCTCGGATATCAGAAAGATATTGATGATGCAGAAAAAACCGCTGACGCGGTTTCAGCTTCGCTGCATGGTCTCAAAAAAAGGCTCCGCTTTTTGTGCAAGCACAAAGCGGAGCCTTTTTCAAGCCCTGTTTCTGCATCTTTCCCAGGCATGTGCATATCCTCTTTCACAGGCCGTCAGCCAAAGGACATGGGCGCATAATACGCCGTCTGAAACATGCCAGATAACACATAACAACTTGAATATTATTACTGCCGGGATCACACTGATATACACAAAATCATATTCACGTATCACTACCCAGACGGCGCTCATGGCACCATGTCCTTCGGGCGGCGGCCTGTGAAGGAGGACATAGCGCAGATTCAGGAAAAGGGCAGGAGCGTTATTGAAAAGGGCTGTCTCCCGTGCTTGCACGAAGGAGCAGACATTTTTCAATAACGTAAGGCGGCAACGCCGCAGGGAACCGATGCAGTCGGTTCCTTCCTGCCCGCTTCATATAACTGCTGATGTCCGAACTGAGGGCGTCGGCGCACGAAGCGGCATGGTGCTGCCGCCGTCGTCTCCCAGTCTCTCCCGGGTGGCAGCTGCCTTCCCCGGTTTTCGTCGCGTTTTAGTGATGGAACAGACGGATGCCGGTGAAGGCCATCGTCATTCCGTATTTGTTACAGGTGTCGATAACGTTATCGTCGCGGATGGAGCCGCCCGGCTGTGCCACGTATTTTACGCCGCTCTTGTGGGCTCTCTCGATGTTGTCCCCAAACGGGAAGAAAGCGTCGGAGCCGAGGGATACGTCTGTCATCTTGTCCAGCCACTCTCTCTTGGCCTCTCTGGTGAACACTTCTGGTTTTACCTTAAAGGTGTTCTCCCATACGCCATCAGCCAGCACGTCCATGTACTCGTCGCCCATGTAGATGTCGATGGCATTATCTCTGTCGGCACGGCGGATCTCATCTTTAAACTGTAAGCCCATGACCTGCGGAGACTGGCGCAGCCACCAGTTGTCCGCCTTCTGACCGGCAAGACGGGTACAGTGGATTCTGGACTGCTGACCGGCTCCGATACCGATGGCCTGTCCGTCTTTTACGTAGCAGACAGAGTTGGACTGGGTGTATTTTAAGGTGATCATGGCGATGGCAAGGTCGATCTTTGCCTGCTCGGTCAGCTCCTTATTCTCTGTGACGATGTTGGAGAAGAAGTCTTTGTCGATATTCAGTTCATTTCTTCCCTGCTCAAATGTGATGCCGAATACCTGCTTTCTCTCGATTGGGTCCGGCACATAATCCGGGTCGATCTGGATCACATTGTAGTTGCCCTTCTTTTTGGACTTGAGAATCTCCAGCGCCTCCGGCTCATAGCCCGGCGCGATGATGCCGTCAGACACCTCTCTCTTGATCATATTGGCTGTCGGCACGTCGCAGACGTCAGACAGAGCAATAAAGTCACCGTAAGAGGACATACGGTCCGCGCCTCTGGCTCTGGCGTAAGCGCAGGCCAGCGGGGAGAGATCGCCCAGATCGTCCACCCAGTAGATCTTGGCCAGAGTGTCGGATAAAGGCAGGCCCACAGCCGCCCCGGCAGGGGATACGTGTTTAAAGGAAGTGGCGGCCGGCAGACCTGTCGCTTTCTTTAACTCGCTCACCAGCTGCCAGCCGTTGAAAGCATCCAGGAAGTTGATATATCCCGGTTTTCCGTTCAGCACCTGAATTGGCAGCTCACCGTTCTCCATAAAAATGCGGGACGGTTTCTGATTCGGGTTACAGCCATATTTTAATTCCAGTTCTCTCATAAATGTATCCATCCTTTCTCTGTATAGCGGATAATATAGTACATCATTTTCTAAAATAACTTTAGCACATAATATTCTAAAAAAATGACATACGGATATGCCGCATTTCGTTTCTTATATATGACACCACAGATTACTTCGCACTACGTGCTCCCTCACTTCCGGTGTCACACATTTTTGTTGATGATCTTTGATTCGTATTTGCCTGTGGCAATGTCGATATAGCGCACGAACAGAGAGACCTTGTTCTCCTCATTGAGGCTTTCCCAGAGCAGGTCGGCAAAGGCGTCCATGTCGTCCGGGATATCCAGAAGCTTCGGCTCTCCCTCAAAGCTTGGCAGCGGGTTGCCGTCGTGCAGGTAGGTGGAGATAAAATGTCCCTCTCCGGCCGGGCAGTTATTGTAAGCAAATGTATAGCGGTTGCAGCTGTCCGGATTGCCGTTGTTGCTCTTTAAGATGGACATGGCGTAATTGTACTCCCCGTTCTCGATATGCATGATGGCGGAGATACGAGGGGTGTAATTCGGCGCGTCCGGCTCGAACTCTCTGGTGCGCAGCGCCTGCTCGAAGGTCATCTGTCTGTCCATACATTCATAAATGGTATCGGTCTGGTCGCCGTTTGTCACGATGGTCTTG
>DXEQ01000042.1 GCA_019114885.1 Candidatus Anaerobutyricum stercoripullorum | reverse complement strand
GATACTGTCGGAGCCATTCCGCCATTTCTTCGTATGCTTTTTTCTGCAAGGAATAATATGTCCACTTCCCATTTTTTCTTGCCTGCACAATACCGGCGCTCAGCAAAATCCGCATATGATGGGAAAGCGTGGATTGTCCGAAATCCATTTCAGCCAGCAGCTCGCTGGCATTATACTCTCTTTCATGCAGCAATTCGAGAATCTTCAGCCGGTTCTCGTCCGACATTGCTTTAAATACTCTGGCCTGGACAATGTATTTTTTATTCATACTCACATACTCCTTTGCAAACAAACGTTATTAAATCTCCCAAAGTCCTTCTTTATTCTCCATGCCCTGCAGCTCTACCTTTACGTTGGAATCTTTGATCTGCAGTTCCGGATTCTTTACGATTACTTTGGTAAACGGAGGTACGGACTTAGTCACGAACGCGCCGCCGGAAACGATGACGCCCTCTCCGATCACTGTTTCACCGCCGAGGATGGAAGCACCGGAATATACGGTTACATGATCTTCAATTGTAGGATGACGCTTCTTGCCGGACAGCTTCTGTCCGCTCCTGGTGGACAAGGCGCCCAGGGTAACGCCCTGATAGAGTTTGACATAGTTGCCGATCTCTGTGGTCTCACCGATAACTACGCCTGTACCGTGGTCGATGAAGAAGTATTCGCCGATGGTGGCGCCGGAGTTGATATCGATTCCAGTCCGGCTATGGGCGTACTCCGTCATGATACGGGGCAGGAACGGCACATCCTGCACATAGAATTCATGGGCAATCCGGTATACAAAGATAGCAAAAAGTCCCGGATAAGAGAACACCACTTCCTCCCGGCTCTTTGCCGCCGGGTCTCCGTCATATCCCGCCTGCACATCTTTCATGAGCATCTGCTGAATGTCAGGCAGCCGGCGGAAGAACTCCGCGCAAATATCTTCTGCCCTGCTGTCAATCTCCTCTCTGCTGTATTTATCATAATCTCTGTAATACAGAGAGGCCGCCACCTCTTTCTTCAGAGAAGTATAAACATGGGTAAGCGGTCTCCGATGAAATAATCCGGCGAAATCACCGTAATGTTCTCATCGCCAAAAAATCCGGGAAACATCACTCTCCGCAGGTCTTTCAGAATACCGATGATACTTCCCCGGTCCGGCAGATGCCGGTTCCCCTTGGAAACAATAAAGTCCATACTATGACAGTTCTCTGTCATTCTGGCGGAAGCGTTTAATATTAAATCTTTCATTGATGTACTGATTGATTCATTCATAGTCTAATCTCCGTCTGTCTGGTCTACTGGCTAGATTATAACAAACCGCCGCAAAAAAAACAATGAAATTCCTCCAGTCTGTATCAGAATCCCCCGCCGGAAACATCCATTTTCCCGTCGTCACTGGCCGCAGTACCGCTGGCACCGCACCAGTTGCAGACCACCTTGTCGGAACCGTCATAACAGCTGACTTTGCCGCAGCTTCCGCAGACGAAACATTTCTTCGCGCCGCAGTATGGGCAGCCCGGATACTCCTCATCGGTGTAAAAGCTTCCGGTAAAGTTTATCTTGTCAAAGCCTTCCTTCTCCGCCATCTCTTCTTTTATCTTAAAGGCCCAGGTGCGGACCCAGTCGTTGTCCCGTTTTTCAATCCGGATTCCGTACAGTTTATCGCTGGCGCATTTGGCCAGGATCACGCTAGCTTCTTTTTTCATGATATTCCTCCTCGCATGTCTCCTCTGTATACACAAATGCAATGGAAATGTCGTCTCCGCTGCCTTCCCGCGTCCGTTTCTCAAAATTCCGGCGCAGGCTCTTTTCCATCCGCTCTTTATCACCGAACATCTGTGACAGCAGACCGTGATATTTCAGAAAATCTTCCTCGCTGGCGAAGGATTTGAACAGCCCGTCGGTGGAGACGAACAGCGCCTTCACCGGCTCCTCCGTATACCAGTGTTCGAAGAAATGTATCGCGTCGGTATTGCAGAGTGACGACGTATAGTTGGCATGGGAATTCTTATCCTCCACCGGGATAAAAATGTGTCCCGCCGCATCCAGCACCACAAAACCGCCGTCGCCCAGCACCAGCCCGAAGGAAAAACCGTCGGCTATGACCGCCGCCAGCACCGTGCTGCCGTAGATCACCGCCGTGCGCAGCTTTCCTCCCGCTGCCGCCTGCTTTTGCTCCTCTTCCTCAGTGAGAGGATTCTCCAGATGGTATTCCTCCACGGCCTCCCGCCATTTCATGAGAATCTGCTTCTCCATCTGGCTCAGGATAAACTCCGGGTGGGCCCGGAACTGCTCCCGGAAGTCCGCCCGGCTCATGTAGTTCTTCAAAAGTTCCACAGTAATCTTCACCGCAATCCGGGAACCTGCGTCGCTCCGGAAATGTTTTGCGCTGCCGTGGCCGTCCGCCGCCACCGCAATGGCGAAGGAATCGGTCACATACACGCCCGCGCTGTCCTGACACACGATCCCTTTCTGTATATGGCTGTCGCCGGTTACCGTGGTATGCACTCCCTGAAACATTCTACCAGCCCTCATCGAACTCAATGTCCAGGTCATCAAGATCCTCCAGATCTTCCACGCCCAGCACATCCTGCTTGATTTCCTGCACGGCTTCCACCATCTGTTCCTTCTTAGCGCCCGCCACATCGGCAATGGAGCGCTCTCCGCCGGCGTCGGTCAGAGTCATGCTGGTGCTTCCAATCTTGGAGGAAGTCACCGCGATCTCCCGAACCAGCTTCCGCAGCATTTCCGCGCCGCAGGCCTGGAGCACCAGTTCCTCGTCATCGGTAAATTCATGGAGCACATCCATGTCCACGTTGGAACCGATGGCCAGAGCAATCTTCAGGCCATACTGGAACCAGCGGTTCTTTTTCAGCAATTCAAAACCTTTTTTGTAATTATCGGTCGGATACCCGTCCGTCAGCAGGAAAATCACCGGCGCATAGGATAAAGACGGCGAGCGGAGGAATCCATTTCTGGATAATTTCAGATTCAGCTCCTCGCATGCCTCTCCCAGATCTGTCACACCGTCGGCTCTCAGATTCTCCCATCTCTGGTATTCCTCGATCAGCACCGGCTCCGGCGTCACCCACTCGCAGCCGGAGGAAAAGGACATGACAGCAATCTTCACATCCGTACCGGCCTCTCCCACGCCGATCAGCTCTGGAAGAATCTCTCCCATCACTTTATTTAACGAATCCAGCTTTGATCCCTCCATACTCTTGGAGGTATCCACCAGGAAAAAAATAACCATACTTTTCTTTGCCGGAGGCATCGTCTCCAGCGGGTCGATGGCGTCTATGCTCTCTTCTCTGTATCTGCTGTT
>DXEQ01000041.1 GCA_019114885.1 Candidatus Anaerobutyricum stercoripullorum | reverse complement strand
TTTCATTGATTAACATTCTACAGAATCTATTTTAACACAGTTTCAGGGCATTTCTCTACAATAATTCTCCTCAGGATTCCTTCTTCTTAAACACGCCCGCAGCCAGAAAGCCGCCAAAACAGATGGCGTTTAAAATAAAGCTGAACAGTACGCCCGCCCAGGTGACCTGCTGATTCTCCAGAACGGAGGTGGAATAGTCTGCCGAGAGAATCGGGATCAGGTTATTGTTCAGGAAATGAATGGCCACCGGCACCCAGATGTTGCCGGTCTTCATGTACGCCCAGGCCAGGAAAATGCCCAGGAAGATACAGGTTGCCTGTTGGGATACCGCCATGATGAGTCCCATATCCGGCGTTGTATAATAGAAGAAATCCACCGGCAGATGCCACAGTCCCCACACAACTCCGAGCACGATCACACCGCCCCGCAGACCAAACTTGCGCTGCAGGTATGGCTGCATGTAATATCTCCAGCCGTACTCCTCGCCGAAAAAGGCGATGAATACAAGGAAAAAGTTCAGAATGAGTGCCGCCAGATTGATCCATGTATATGGCTGCGCCAGCACAGTAAGAAAATCGGAGAGCTGACCGCTCAATCCGTAGGATACTGCCGTTCTTGCCATATAGATCACAATAAATACCACGATACACAGAATGGAAGCGCCCGTGTTCTTCCATCGGAGCCCTCCGTTCTCTCTGCGCTCCCTACCGGAAGCCAGCAGCATGATCCATGCAAGGATGCTTCCCGCGATGAGAACCAGCTGGATGACAAGCGTCCAGACCGATACGGAACCGCCCGCTGTCTCCATCGGCTCCAGCGGAGAAAACAGCGATACGAGAGAAAGCACTGCCATGATTGCTGTGAGCAGCACCACCGTCACGTAAAAGGCACGAGGCATCCGCTGTTCTTTGCCCGTGGTCAGAAGATAAGCCAGAGCCACGCCCGCCGCCGGGTACATCATCTGCGCATTGGGAAAGACGTACAGATCCGCGCCTCTTCCATTGCCATACCACATGAAGAGCCCCATCACAAAGGTGAAGCCGTAGGCAAGCAGCAGGAAAATGATGAATTGTTTCTTTTCTGTTTTTGAGTACATTTTCTAATCCTCCCTGTGCAGACGCCGTTTGCCGGCGTCCGTCTTACCCCCCCCAGTCTACAACACAGTCTTACTCTCTGTCAACGAAAATATACTGCGGGCATGTTTTCTTTACTTTTTCTTTACCGGCCGAATGCCTGTCTGTCCGCATCACATTTTCCTGAAAATGTACTTTTTTCTTTACATATGTCTTGTCACCTGCAAAAACACGTGCTATACTCTTAAAGATTGACAATCGAAGCGGCTGTGCAGCCAATAAATATCCGACGTCCCCGTGATATTTGGCACGGTCCTGTATACATACACTGCCCAAAATGCGACGGGCAGAAACCAAAAAGGAGATCACATATGGATACGAAGAGAGAAACCATTGAAAAGTTGAAAAAGGAGAAAAACGCCGTCATTCTGGCACATTATTACGCGCCGCCGGAAGTGCAGGAGATTGCCGATTACATCGGCGATTCCTTTTATCTGAGCAAGCTGGCGGTGAAGCTTACCAATCCGGTTCTGGTGTTCTGCGGCGTGTCTTTCATGGGCGAGAGCGCCAAGCTTTTGAATCCGGAGAAAACCGTTCTGATGCCGGACGCTTCCGCCGACTGCCCGATGGCACATATGGTAGAGCAGTCTGTCATCGACGAGGCCCGGGCCCGGTACGAAGATCTGGCCGTTGTCTGTTACGTCAACTCCACCGCCGAGATCAAGTCCTGGTCTGACGTCTGCGTCACCTCCGCCAACGCGGTAAAGATTGTCCGCAATCTGCCGAACCAGCATATCCTGTTTATCCCGGACCGCAATCTGGGACATTTTGTGGCGGCGCAGGTTCCGGAGAAACATTTCCTCTATAATGAAGGATACTGCCCGCGCCATGAATTCATGTCCGCCGATGAGGTGCGTGTCTTAAAGGACGCCCATCCACAGGCACAGATCCTCGTGCATCCGGAGTGCAACAACGCTATCACCGCCATGTCAGACTACATCGGTTCCACCAGCGGCATTATCAATTATGCGAAGGAGCACACCGACTGTCAGGAATTCATCATCGGCACCGTCTCCGGCGTCATTTATAAATTACAGGAAAGCCGGCCGGACGCTCGGTTCTACTTCCCTGCCACAAGGCCGTCATGTCAGGACATGGAGCGGATTACTTTAGACCAGGTCATCCATGTGCTTAAAACCGGAGAAAATGCGGTGGCCATGCCGCCGGAATCTATTGCGGAGCAGGCAAAACAGACGCTCACGCGGATGCTGGAACTGGCGCAGTAAAATCCGGAAATATCGCCCGATACCGGAACCGAAAACATCGCCCGGATGTGGAAATCAGACATACCGCCCGATACCGGAACTACATTGACAATACGAAATCCGGTACGGCAGTTCACAGTGATTTAATTACATTATATGCCGCCTGACAGGCGGCGGAACGGAGATTACTCATTATGAAACATTTATATTACGACGTGGCGATCGCCGGCTGCGGAATAGCCGGCCTTTACGCCGCCCTTCACCTGCCGCCTGACAGGAAAATACTGATGCTGTCCAAAGGAGACCTGTCCACCTGCGATTCCATGCTGGCCCAGGGCGGCATCTGCGTCCTCCGGGATGAGGACGACTATGATTCCTATTTTGAAGATACCATGCGGGCCGGTCATTACGAGAACCGCCGGGAGAGCGTGGATATCATGATCCGCGGAAGCCGCAGCGTCATCAACCATCTCATGGAGCTGGGCGTCCACTTTGCCACCAATCCGGACGGCACACTCCTCTACACCAAAGAGGGCGCACACTCCCGGCCCCGCATCTGTTTTCACGAGGATGTGACCGGCAAGGAGATCACCACCGTACTCCTGCGCACAGTGCAGAGTCTTTCCAACGTCACCATTCTGGAGTACACGACCATGACGGACCTTCTGGAAGAGGAGGGAAAATGTACCGGAATTCTGGCAGAGACTGCTGACGGTGAGGAACTGGCCATCCACAGCAAAGACACGATCTTTGCCACCGGCGGCATCGGCGGACTGTACAAACATTCCACCAATTACCCGATCCTCACCGGCGACGGCTGCCGTATCGCCGAAAAACACGGCGTTGCCCTGGAACATATGGACTATGTACAGATTCATCCTACCAGCTTCTATACGGAGGAACCGGGACGGCAGTTTCTGATCTCGGAATCCGCCCGGGGCGAAGGAGCGGTTCTCCTCAATCACAAAGGAGAACGCTTTACCAACGAGCTGGAACCAAGGGATGTGGTGTCCGCCGCCATACATAAAGAGATGGAAAAGGAGCAGGTGGAATACGAGTTCCTTTCCTTTGCAAATGTACCAAAGGAAACAATTCTGCATCATTTCCCGCATATTTACGAACACTGCCTGAAACATGGCTACGATATTTTAAAAGAACCAATCCCGATCGTGCCTGCCCAGCATTATTTTATGGGCGGTATTCACGTGGACAGCAATTCGCAGACGACCATGCCGCATCTCTATGCCGTGGGCGAGACCAGCTGCAACGGCGTACACGGACGAAACCGCCTGGCGAGCAACAGCCTGCTGGAGAGCCTTGTCTTTGCCCGCCGCGCTGCCTGGCATATCGCGGGCGTTCCTGCCACCAACGGATGATCCGGGCAGAGACTGCTGCAAAAGAATGCCCTGCCGGGGCAGAGCCATGCGCAGGATAAAGCGATACATTTATATAAACGATATATTTAATATGAAGAAAGAAGTATACATTTAATAGAAGAAAGAAGGAATAACCAATGAATCCGATCACACTGAAACTGGTTGCCGATAAATACATCCGGCTCGCGCTGGAAGAAGATATCAACAGCGAAGACGTGTCCACCAACGCCGTCATGCCGGAATACAAGAAGGGGGAGGTCTACCTTTTCGCCAAAGAGGACGGCATCATCGCCGGTCTGCAGATCTTTGAGCGGGTATTCAAGCTCTTAGATGAGAATACGGAAGTCACATTTATTGAGACAAACGGAAAAACGATCAAAGACGGCGACCGAGTGGAAGCCGGACAGGCCATCGCCGTAGTCACCGGAGACGTCCGGGTTCTCTTATCCGGCGAGCGCACCGCTCTTAACTATCTGCAGCGTCTCTCCGGCATTGCTACTTATACCCGCAGTCTTGCCGATCTGCTGGAAGGAAGCAAAACGAAGCTGCTGGACACCAGAAAAACCAGCCCGGGCATGCGCATCTTTGAAAAATATGCCGTCCGCATCGGAGGCGGCTGCAATCACCGCTATAATCTTTCCGACGGCGTTCTGCTGAAAGACAATCATATCGACGCCGCGGGCGGCGTGAAGGAGGCCATCGAAGCGGCCAGAGCCTATGCGCCGTTTGTATTGAAGATTGAGGTGGAAACAGAAGATCTGGATATGGTGCGGGAAGCTGTGGAAGCCGGCGCCGATATCATCATGCTGGATAACATGTCACCGGAAATGATGGCAGAGGCCATCCGCATCATCGACGGCCGCGCCGAGACGGAATGCTCCGGCAATATCACGAAAGAAAACATCGAAACTATCACCTCTCTGGGCGTAGACTACATTTCCAGCGGCGCGCTGACACACTCTGCGCCGATTCTGGATATCAGCCTGAAACATCTGAAGGTGCTGGATGATTAAAGGAGACAGATCTCATGAAAAAAGAAATGGACGGCAGCGAGAGAAGGCAGATTCTTCTTTCTCTGCTTGAAAGTTCCGACGAACCTCTCTCGGGAACCAGACTGGGCAGAAAAACCGGCGTCAGCCGACAGGTGGTCGTACAGGATATGGCGCTGCTGCGCACCGCCGGTTATCCCATCCTCTCCACCGGCCGGGGCTATCTTCTGGACAAGCGCTCCCCGGGCGGCTGCACCAGAGTCTTTAAGGTCTGCCACACGCCGGAGCAGGTGGAGGACGAGCTCCAGACCATCGTGGATCTGGGCGGCTCCATCATTGATGTGAGCATCAACCACCGGGTTTACGGGAAGGTTTCCGCACCTTTAAATATCAAGAGCCGCCGGGACACCCACAATTTCAAAGCAGAACTTGACACCAGCAAGTCCACCCTCCTGTCCAGCGCCACCTCCGGTTATCATTATCACACCGTCCGCGCCGACAACGAGGAAATCCTCGATGAGATTGAGGAGGCGCTGCGGGCGAAGGGTTATCTGGCAGACTATATGGAATATGAGATGTAGCTAACCACGCTACATCTCCTGCTTGGCGTATCAGCCACTCAGCCAGAATCACTCATTAATTATTTTTATACAGTACCACTCTTGCCTCGTATGGTTTCAGCACGCCATCTTTATGGAAATGATAATTGGAGATCAGTTCCTCTCCCTCCTGCTGCGCAAACAGATCGCAAGGGACTTCACGATTGCTGAAATTGCAGGCAACGACCATCTTCTGATCGCCAAGGGTTCTCTGGTACGCGTAGATATTTTCATCGTCATTTAACAGTCCTTCAAAGATACCCTCCACGATGATCTCCCGCTCTTTCCGAAGCCGGATCAGTTTCTGATAGTAATAGAAGATGCTGTCGGAATCTTCCAGTGCCTGTTTCGCATTGATCATCAGGTAGTTCGGATTGACTTTGATCCACGGCGTTCCCGTCGTAAATCCCGCGTTGGCGCTGTCATCCCACTGCATCGGCGTTCTGGCGTTATCTCTGCTGATGGCCTTGAGGCAGTCCATCATCTCCTCTTCGTTCATGATTCCGTTTTCTGTGAATTCATGGAAGGCATTGATGGATTCAATATCCCGGTAATCTTCAATATTCTTAAAATACGCATTGGTCATACCGATTTCTTCACCCTGGTAAATGTAAGGAGTTCCCTTCATCATGTGAAGACAGGTGGCGATCATCTTGGCGGATACTTCCCGGTACATCGGACCGTCGTTGCCGAAGCGGGAAACAGCTCTTGGCTGGTCGTGATTATCCCAGTACAGGCTGTTCCAGGCAACGCCTTCCAGTTCCACCTGCCATTTATTCAATACCTCTCTGAGTTTTGGCATCGGGATTCTGTCCGTGGTCCATTTTCCATGTTCACCCGCAGCGATATCCATATGCTCAAACTGGAAGACCATATTTAACTCTCTGCCGTCCAGATTGGCGTACTTCTTCGCTTCCTCGATGGTGACGCCGGCGGTCTCACCCACCGTCACCAGATCGTACCTGGACAACACTTTCTGATTCATCTCCTGCAGGTACTCATGCACCCTCGGGCCATTGCAGACATACGGATCCCTGTTTCCATACAGTCCGTTGTCCACCACGCCGTCCGGAAATGCCGGGTCTTTGGAGATCATGCTGATCACGTCCATGCGAAAACCGTCCACGCCTTTTTCACACCACCAGGTCATCATATCAAACACTTCTTTGCGAACCGTCTCGTTCTCCCAGTTCAGGTCCGGCTGCTTCGGCGAAAAGCAGTGAAGATAGTACATGTCTGTCTCCTCATCGTACTGCCATGCCGAACCGCTGAAAGCACTTCCCCAGTTGTTTGGCTCTTTTCCGTCCTTCGCGTCTTTCCAGATGTAATAATCTCTGTAAGGGTTGTCTTTTGACTTTCTGCTCTCCACAAACCAGCGATGCTCATCACTCGTATGGTTGACCACAAGGTCCATCACCAGTTTCAGACCTCTTTTGTGCATTTCTGAAAGCATCCGGTCAAAGTCTTCCATCGTTCCAAACTCTTTCATGATAGCCTGATAATCGGAAATATCATATCCGTTGTCATCGTTAGGAGACTGATAAACCGGAGACAGCCAGATCACATCCACACCCAGTTCTTTCAGGTAATCCAGATGTTCGGTGATACCGTTCAGGTCTCCGATACCATCCCCGTTGCTGTCCGCAAAGCTTCTCGGATAAATCTGATAGATCACACTTTTCTTCCACCATAAATTCTTGTTCATGTCTTCTTCCTCCTAATTCTTATACACTGCGCCGGATGTCGTTTTGCTTCCTTTTCTCTTCACACATACCGCACCGCATCTGCTTTACATCTCTGTGCTGCCGC
>DXEQ01000040.1 GCA_019114885.1 Candidatus Anaerobutyricum stercoripullorum | reverse complement strand
GCGGACTTTTCATCAGCTGGGTGAACCATCCTTTCTGCGCGAGAAAATAACCGGTTTCCGGCAGATCGTGGAAGAAATTATTCAACGCATTGTTGTAATCCCACACCGGTCCCACATGCAGCTTTCCCCGGACATCCTTGTAAAAATAGGTGGATGCGGAAAAAGAATCGCTGACAGCGAGAAATTCCTGGAGAATATAGTAGTCCACAAAGGAATCCAGGTCCAGATAATCCCAGCAGCTGTCAGGATTTCTGGACATATCGCGGGAATAAAGATACCTCTCGATGAAACTGAAATCGCTTTGTACATATTGTTTGACGGCGGCAGTCTGCCTGGACGTTCCCGGATACAGCAGTTCGATACCTGTGCCGGGCTCCATCCGCATCGTATAAAATGTAAAATTATCGATCTGTTTTATCGTTTTATAGTTTGGCTCCAGGCGCACCAGATAGCTGAAAACCGGATTCCCCTCCTCGTACTCTGTGAGATTGACCCGCTGCGGCGATACGGCGATCGTCTCCATCAGCACATATAATCCCTGATACTGTCCGTCAATGGTCACCTCGCAGAACCGTACATTTGGCGCATAGCCCATGACCTGCGCGGAGAGATTCATCCACATGTAATTGCGGATGAGGGTTTTGTCGAGAAAAGGACCGTGGAGAGCCCACTCGCTTCCTTCCGGCATACCGAGAAGGGACTGCGGATCATCCTGTTCCGGGTTATCCGTATCGATCAACTGGATGCGATAACTTTTCTTGGAGAAACTTCTGGAAGAATTGCCCCGGATCCGAAACAGGGCGGTCAGAGTCTCGTCAGGTTCATCTGTGAGGTGGTGCCAGCTTCCCTCTTTATCACGGATATCGACAGATACCCGGATCTCTTCGGCGCCTCCTGCGGACGTCTCATAATAGATGGTGACGCCCTCTTCATCCCGCACCGGATTGCCGGGAATCTTCTGTCCTCCGGTGTCAATGGAAAGCAGGGGCAGATGAGTGCAGAGACCGGATGTGCCGCCGCATACGGTACATGGGCCCAGATCAGATTCACCGGGCTCCCTCTCATGCTGCTGGTAACGGGCAATATCATTCTCCCCCTGCAGTCCGGAAAAAATAACCGCCGCAGACAGAACAAGGAGGATGGTGATCAGATAGATCATGCTGCTGCGTCTCATAGATATTCCTCCTGCATTATCCGCTGATCTCGTCACTCTGGCTTACGATGTTCACATATTCCAGATGTTTGAGAGAGTAAAGTTTTGTGACGATATCCTGTTCTTTTTTGTAAGTCGCTTCATAAACTTTTCTCGGCGTCTCGTAGATCAGTTCTACCGTATGTTCCGTGGTATTCTTTACTTTGAGAAGAGCGCCGGTGCCAAAATAATCAAAAACAATCTTTTCAATATCCATGGTGATCTCCCGGCTGCCCCGGAGAATCAGAAGGACCCGGTTTTCGTTTCTTACCCTTCCCAGGAACAGAAGCAGGATAAATACGACCACGGTGCCGACGGCGGCCACCAGATAGTCGCCCACACCGCAGCAGATTCCCACGATGATCGCCCAGAAAATGTAAGTGGTATCCCTGGAATCTTTGATGGCTGTCCGGAAACGAACGATGGACAGCGCGCCTACCATACCAAGTGAGAGGGCGATGTTGTTGCCGATGACGGTCATGACCGTTCCGGTGAGCACGGTCAGCGTCATCAGAGATACGTTGAACTTTTTGCTGTAGAAAGTGCCGGAGTGCGTGTACCAGTAAGATACGTAGATCGCAATGCTGATCACCGCCGAGGCGAGGATGTGCAGCAGGATATCTTCCGTGCTTAAGGTACCGCTGTCCCGAAGCAGACTGTATAAATAATCTCTCATAATTTTACCTCATCCCATCAGTAATTTTGTAAATCCTCTTCCAATATAATATTTGCTCACGGAGAGCTCGCTCCTGTCGCAGGCCAGTAGCATGTCCTTGATGTAACTGAGCAGAAAACCGTTAAACTTTACTTCCAGGACCACCAGATACGGGTCCATGGCCGGAGCCATGAGAAGATGACGGTCAAAGATGTCAAAACAGCTTTCGGTGGCCCGGATGTGGTGATCAAAGGTGACCCGTATCTTGTTTTCTCTGGCGACAAAGGCCTTCCGGTTATACTCCACCACTGCCTTTGGCCGGTAGCAGCGGCTGGTCATCACGGCGAAACACTCTGCCGCGAAGCTGTCTTTATAGCGAAGCAGCGGCCCGTAATCTCCGTGAGTCAGAGCGATGGCGTCCTCCCTGTCCACACGCAGAGAACGTTTTTTCTGCTGGTCTCCCTGTTTTTGTTTCATCTCCAGCATGGCAAAGGGAGAATCCGGATCATAGATCCGAAGGCGGATCTTGCGTCGGACTTCCACACCGTCTTCCTTTTCATAGAAATCCTGATCTTCCAATGTGTCAAAATAAAGAGAACGAATCACATATCCTTCATTCCCGTTATTCACATCCTGGGCCATCACCTCTGCCAGTCTGCCGCCGAACCGGTAATATTCATCCAGGGTGATGAGAAACTTTTTCTCGCGGCGAAATACTTCATTCAATATCTTCCACCTCCAGAAGAGCCTTATAGTCGTGAACCGCGAAGGCAAGATTGTCATAGGGAAGAGACTTTTGTATATTCTGAAAACTCTTCTCTATGCCTGCCATGCCGGATTCATGATAGGTGTTGATCTCGCTCAGATCGTGTATGCCTGGCGCCTGAAGCTCATAAACATTGACGATCGGTTTGTTCAGGCGCTTCGCCTGCTGCCATTCATACCGCAGGTGTTTCGTCTCATTTTCCCGGTAATAATTCATGACGACAATCCCGTGACATCCCTGTTCCATAAGAGCATTGAGATAAAAGGTCAGTCCCTCGCTGTCGTAATAATAGGGAATGCAGGCATAGAGAAAAAGGTCGTCCTCCTCCGCCTGCTTTCTGGCTGCTTTCATGGCGGATACGTAGGAATCCATCAATTTCCCGGAGTCTTTCTCCCACTCCGGCAGCAAATGTGGTTCCACATCCATCATCACACCTTTTAATGCGTCTCCTCCTGTCTGTCTCCGGACAGAAGCCGCCTGTCTCACTGCGTCGACAAGCGCCTCTCCGGTCCCGTCTCTTGCCCAGGCGGGATCGCCGGTGAGCAGGTATACTTTGATCCTGTGTTCCTCCGCCTCCGCAAAAAAAGAGGAGAGGGACTTCGGGGGCAGATCTGCAGGGATATACTGATAAAGCTCATGCAGATCATACTGTTCCATGGCATGCCATAAAGTATCTCTCTGTGCCCTGTCATTAAGGACCTCTTTATCCCAGCAGAACAGGCCGTTCCCGCCCACGGATTTAGAATCCATGTCAGACCACAGAACCGCCGCCAGAATGAGCAGAGTCACCGCCGCTGCCCCCAAAATACCTGCTCTGAAATGTCTTTTACCCATGGTACCCCTCCAGATTTCTTTGTATCCGAACATGAAAATGTTATGTTCTCATTCTACTATAATGTAAAATATGCGTCAATATCAGGTAAAATATGTCAATTTTTCCGACAATTTTTTTATAACAATTTGAAATTCCCGCATTGATAATTATGCAGGATTTTGCAGATAAAAATGCAGATTTGCGCATAAAAGCAGGTGAAATTCTTGAAAACAGCGGTTGATTCTGTTATACTGGGGCATATTTGTGTATATAGGAGGATAAAAGTATGAATGATACCATGCAGATTATGATTACGATGGTACTCTACATGCTGGTGGTCATTGGCATCGGTCTGGCGTTCGCAAAGAGAGCCAATCAGAGCTCAGAGGATTATTTCCTCGGCGGACGTACGCTGGGACCGTGGGTGACGGCCATGAGCGCGGAAGCTTCGGATATGTCCGGATGGCTGCTCATGGGTCTGCCGGGCGTGGCCTACTGGTGCGGAGTTGCCAATGCGGCCTGGACGGCCATCGGACTGGCTGTGGGAACGTATATCAACTGGCTGATCACATCGAAAAGACTGCGCCGCTACAGCGAGAAGGCCAACGCCATCACGCTGCCAGAATTCTTCTCCAACCGCTTCCACGAGGAGAAAAAGGTGATCATGACTCTGGCGGCTCTGTTTATTCTGGTGTTCTTTACCGTATATGCCGCCAGCTGTCTTGTGACCTGCGGCAAGCTCTTTTCCACATTGTTTGGATTTGAGTATATTCCGATGATGATCGTGGGCGCGGTTTTCGTGCTGGTGTACACCATCATCGGCGGATTCCTGGCGGAGAGCGCTTCGGACTTCATGCAGGCGGTTGTGATGATCGTGGCTCTGGTGATCATTGTGGTGACCGGTACGGTGGCCGCAGGTGGTCTCGGCGCTGTCATTGAAAATGCACAGAACATCCCGGGATTCCTGGATTTCTTCGGTGCGGCGACGCCGACCGTGACCGACGGCGCGCAGCAGATCGTGAACGGCGCTCCGGTATTCGGAGAGGCGACAGATTACGGCATGCTCACGATTCTGTCCAATGTGGCATGGGGACTTGGTTACTTCGGTATGCCGCAGGTACTTCTTCGGTTCATGGCAATCCGCAAGGAGGGTGAATTGAAGATGTCCCGCCGGATCGCGACCGTGTGGGTGCTGATCTCTCTTACGGTATCCGTATTTATCGGTATCATGGGGAGAACTCTGTTCCCGGTGGCGCTCACCACAGAGTCCACAGCGGAAAATGTATTCATCGTGCTGGCAACCAATCTTCTGCCACCGCTTCTGGCAGGACTGGTCATGGCAGGTATTCTGGCGGCGACCATCAGTTCCTCGGACTCTTACCTGCTGATCGCGGCGTCCGCGTTTGCCAAAAATATTTATCAGGGTCTGTTACATAAGAAAGCTTCAGATAAGGAAGTCCTCTGGATTTCCCGTATCACCCTGCTGCTGATCACAGTGATCGCCATTGTGATCGCTCTGGATGAGAACAGCGTCATCTTTACCATCGTAAGCTTTGCCTGGGCAGGATTTGGAGCGACCTTCGGTCCTCTGATGCTTTTCTGCCTGTTCTGGAAACGGATCAACCGGGCGGGAGCCATCGCCGGTATGGTGAGCGGCGGCGTGATGGTATTCGTATGGAACCTTCTGGTTCGTCCGCTGGGCGGCATCTGGGATATCTACGAACTGCTTCCGGCATTCCTGATCTCCTGCGTGTGCATTGTGGTGGTATCTCTGCTCACTGCGGAGCCATCGGAAGAGATGAAGAAAGAATTTGAAGACGTTCGCGTCGGAAGATAATCCTGTTTTGGAAAATGTAGTGCCGTGCGCCGGGGTTACCCCTTGCGGTTCGGTAAAATAAAAGTAAATATGCGATAAAAAACGTCACAGAGTTGTTGTAAGATGCTTCTGTGGCGTTTTTTTACGACAGATTTCTTCCAAAATCATCCAAAATATGAGGTATACCTCCGGAAAAAAGCATTCGGGACCAGAGGTATACTTCCGGAAAAAAGCATTCAGGACCAGAGGTATACCTCGTGGAAAAATCTGTAGAAACCAGAGGTATATCTCATGAAAATCTGCCGGAATCAGAGGTATATCTCGTGGAAAAATCTGTAGAAACCAGAGGTATACATCATAAAATGCGCAAAAAATTGAGGTATACTTCGAAAGAAGAATCTGTCAGATTCCGAAGTATACCTCATAAAATTTTCTCCGCCGGCAGAAAAGGAAAAAGACCACGTCTCAGACACAATAAGCATCCGGATCTGTCACGTGAGGATCATATGTAAAAAGTCGACCAGCAGAAGGAGCGCGATGGCGCCGCCGGTCAGGCACAGAACCTTTTTGGAAAGTCTTCCGGTCAGTCTTTCAAATAACGGCTGCAGCAGATACAGGATGATCATGCCGCCGATGCCGAAACGGACGCTCGGATTCAGGGCAATGCGGCCCTGAAAATTACAGAAATATTCGGAGTAGTCCCACATCCATACGCCCTGGGTCCACTCCATGATATAACTTCCGATCAGCTCCACAGTGGTGGCAATCAGAATGATGGCGAAAAAGACCAGCAGAGGAGTCAGATTCAGACGGCCGGGGCCGATGCGTTTTGTTTTAAGGTTCTTAAGAAGGATGAGGAAGATCAGAGCCCCGAACCCGTAGATCACACAGTATGGGCCGGTCAGAGCTCCCCGGTTGGAAAATCCCCAGCGGTAGATAAATACTTCCAGGACAACTTCGTAGATCCATCCCAGAACGGAATACAGGAAAAAATAAATCATGTATTCTGCCAGAGTCGGCAGCGGAAAAAATTGCTTTTTGGCACGATTCTTATCTGTAGTTATACTCATCATATTTACTCCATAAAATAATATTGGGGCAGAGGCGCATATGGATTTCAGGGTGGATTCCTGAAAATGTGTTGGCCGCCACATTTGCCATGTCTATAAAAGTATCATTACAAAACTATACAGGAAAAGAATTACCATTCCATAAAAATAATGTTAAGTTTTGAATAATAATTAAGTGAAAAGTGTTTTTTCGCTGCAAAAAAAGGA
>DXEQ01000039.1 GCA_019114885.1 Candidatus Anaerobutyricum stercoripullorum | reverse complement strand
CCGCCATCATGGCGTCACTGGACTGAATCATCCTGATCTGCGGCGCCATCTGCAGGGAAACCATTCTGGTCAGCTCCAGATCGTGGATCTTTTTCTCAAAGCGGTTGCACATGGCTTCCATGTCGCTGACCTCCTGGGCGTCCTCCGGCGCTCCGGAAGCGGAAGCCTTCGCTCTCGCTTGAGGCAGCTCTTCCTCCATCACCTGACGGAGCTTTTTCTTTCCTGCCAGAATGTACATGTTCAGTTCCCGGAAATACACCTTATTGAGATCGTAAAGCTGATCGAGAAGAGCACTGTCTTTCAGAAGCTGCATCTGGTGACCTTCCAGTGTCTTTGAAACCTTCTCAATGCTTACTTCCGCCTTGTCATATTTGAGCTTCAGCGCTTCTGCCTTTGCCATCTTCTTCTTGAAGAAACCAAACACGCCTTTGCTTTCTTCCTCGTCGAACTCTTTCAATTCTGTCACAACGCCGCTCAAAAGCTCTCCAATCTCGCCAAGATCTTTATTGCGAACCTTGTTCAACGTTCCTTCTGAAAAATCGGACATCTTTTTCTGGATGCCGGAACCATATTGCAGGATCGCTGCAGAGTCCTTTAATTCAATCTCTTTGACAAAGGCGTCCACCTGTTTTTTCTCCGCATCTGTCAGATATTTTTCTTCTTCATAGGCTTTCTCCGCCTGCACTTCTTCCTTCTGCGGCTCCTTCACGACCAGATCGCTGAACTCCTCCTCAGGATTCAGCGTCAGAGACGGTCCCTCCTTTAATAATTGCTCAATATCCATAGGTCTCCTTTCTGTCTGATATCAGACTATACACCCTTATTCCCCTTTATCCCAGATGGATGCCCCCGGTTCTGCCCCGGAACGGAGCGTCTGTCCGCCCCAGCCATCCTTTGCCAGCATGGTTTCCAGCACTTTAATATCAGAGGAAATGTCCATGGCCACATCCTGGAACATGTCGTCATACATGGCTTCCAGCGCCTGATTTACTGTGTCCAGAGATTCGGCGATCTCCATACGGGTTTTTATGATATTCACACTCTGTATCGGCTGCTTCTCCATATCCTCATACACGCGAACCAGCTTCATCACCGACGGAAGATAGTATTCCATCAGCCTGTCCGCCTGGGAAATGTTCTCCGGATATTCCTGGATGCACACAAAAATCCGGCTGAGCAGCAGCTCCAGATGATCCAGCTTTTCTGTCACTTCAGGCGTCTGAATCCTCTTTCTGCGATTCCGGAGTTCCTGCAGATAACTGCCGCCGGTCTGCTGAAGTTCGTACATTTTCCGTTCTTCTTCCGACATATCCTCAGGGCGCTTCCCGCTCCTTTTCTCCGTTTGCCCGTCCGCGGCTGTTTTTCCGTCAAACTGTCCTTCTGTCCGTTGACGCTCCGTCTCCTGACGTTCCCTCTCCATCCGGGAACGCACAGCCGCATCATACTGTTCCCCTGCCTCTTTCGTAAGCATCAGACAGGTTTTATTCTCATCCAGCCTCGCATAAGGAATCAATCTCCGTTCCATAAGAAACCGGATATCCTTCTGAATCCGCTTCATGGCGTATCCCGTCGCATTCTTCAGGTCTTCCAGCATGACAAAACCGTTTTCACCCCACACTGCGGCATATTCCCGCAGGCGCTTCGCCCGCTGTCCGGCAGACCGCCCGGTGCCAAGAATCACTCCGCTCACAAGAGTAAGCGGTATGAACACACTCTCCAGAACGATAGTGGCCGTGGTAATGATACCGTTTGTCATGGCGAAACCAAGGCCTGCCAGGCCAAAACCGAGACTCAGCGCGCCGAATACAACAAGACCGCACGCGCCTGTGACCGTCCGCACCGGGCCGCTCCACTGTCCGGGAATCTTTCTGAGCCATCCCTTTTCCTGCGGCTGCCGGCTCTCCACCGGCCGCTGCACCCGGCTGTCATCCGGCCAGCGATACCTCTTTCCATACCGCTTTTTCTCCGCTTTCCCTGACTTTTCAGACCTTTCCTTCATCTGCTCTGCCATAGTTTCCCGGGCAGACCCCACCGCGTCTTTCGCAGTATCCACTGCATCACGGATATTCTGGCTGAGCTGACTGAAATCCATGGATTCTACGGCGTCCTGCACCATATCCTGAATCCATTCCCCCAGGTCGTCGGCAGACATTTTCTTTCCCTTCCTTTCACGAAACCCGGCCGCATCTTCGTCGATGCGGGTTCCACCGTCATATCTGCCGTTGTCATACTCATTTTTTTCTTCGTTTTTATGATTCTTCCATCTGTCCTTACTCATATATTCATCATTCTTTTCATCAATATTACCATAATTTCGTTTGCACGTTTGTCCTGTTCTTTTTCCTCGCTGTTTTTCCTTTGCTGACAGCCTCTGCCGCCTTACATCACGCCTTACCAGTATACCATGAAACTTCGGTTTTTTCTACGCATCTTTTATGTCCTCACAGAATATACTGAAAAAAAAGAATGAGGCTGTCACATTGGCGATTCGTATTTATATCGATCAGGGACATAACCCGGCCGGGGTCAACGCCGGCGCCGAAGGCTTCGGCATCCGCGAACAGGATATTACCTATCAGGTCGGACAATATCTGTATAACATATTATCGGAAGACTACCGTTTTACGGCAAAGCTCTCCCGCCCCACGCCCGAAACCACCTTAGGCTACAATAACACCAGCAGCCTGCGGGAACGGGTCACCCAGGCCAACAACTGGCCGGCGGACTACTTCATCAGCATCCATGCCAACGCCAGCGAAAATCCCGACGCCAACGGCTCCGAGGTTTATGTGATGGAAAGTTACTCCGCCGCCTGGTATCTGGCTCTCGACGTGCTGGCAGAGATCGTGAGGC
This sequence comes from Candidatus Anaerobutyricum stercoripullorum, assembly GCA_019114885.1. Classification (GTDB taxonomy): domain Bacteria; phylum Bacillota; class Clostridia; order Lachnospirales; family Lachnospiraceae; genus Anaerobutyricum; species Anaerobutyricum stercoripullorum. The sequence goes on along the minus strand of DXEQ01000039.1, from coordinate 598 downwards.
GGCTGGGCACCAAATATAACGGCGTCTTCACCAACCCATCCCTCTATGTGCTGCGCAACACCCGCATGCCCGCCATCCTGGTAGAGCTTGCCTACATCACCAACTACGAGGATAACCAGCTCATGCAGCAGGAACCCTACCAATTCGCCTATGGCATTTACGTAGGACTTCTGAACTACCTGGGTCTGCCGCAGATTCTTTCCTAAACAGCCAAACAGGCTGCCGCCAGGCACCCCGCGGGCGAACGTCACATATCTCTATGAAATGTGTCTGTGTTCGTCACAACGTGTGCTTTGGCGGCAGCCTGTTATACTTTCATTTTCATAATGCCCATCGTTTTTCCGTTACTTCAGATTCTTGATCTCCTCAGAAATGTACGGCGTCATCTGGTATACATAGTAGTTGAGCCAGTTGGTATACAGGGTGTTGGCGTGGCAGCGCCAGGATTTGACCGGGCCTAAGTCCGGGTTGTCGTCTTTGTAGTATCCCTGCGGGAACGGCACGTTGTCCATGCCTTTTGCCAGATCGCGGCGGTATTCCTGGTCGAGGGTGACCACGTCGTATTCCGGGTGACCGGTCACGAAGATCTGACGGCCTT
>DXEQ01000038.1 GCA_019114885.1 Candidatus Anaerobutyricum stercoripullorum | reverse complement strand
CTCTTTTGAGCAGTATCTGCAGTTTACCGGACAGTCTCTGGACGCGATGAAAGAGAGCATGAGACCGGAAGCAGTAAGAAGAATCCAGAGCAGCCTTGTTCTTGAAGCCATCGTTGCAGCGGAGAATATCGAGGCGACAGAGGAAGATCTCGACAAAGAATTCGAGAGAATGGCTTCCATGTACCAGATGGAAAAAGACCAGATCGCTTCCTTCATGGGTGACGCAGAGAAAGAGAACATGAAGAAAGATATCGCCATCCAGAAGGCAGTGGAATTCTTAAGAGAACAGGCAGTCGTAACAGAAGTTTCCGGAGAACTTGATTACGAGGGTGAGAAAGCAGAATAATAAGGGCGTGATCACCCACAGACAGTAAGAATCGTAAGGGAACAGGAGGTAGTAATATGAGTTTAGTACCTTATGTTATTGAGCAGACCAGTCACGGGGAGAGATCCTACGATATCTACTCCCGTTTATTAAAAGACAGAATCATCATTCTCGGCGAGGAAGTCAACGATGTGACAGCCAGCCTGGTTGTCTCTCAGATGCTTTTCCTCGAGGCGGAGGACCCGGATAAGGATATCAACCTGTATATCATGAGCCCGGGCGGTTCCGTTACCGCGGGCATGGCCATCTACGATACCATGCAGTTTATCAAGTGCGACGTGTCCACCATCTGTATGGGCATGGCAGCCAGCATGGGCGCTTTCCTGCTGGCCGGCGGAACAAAGGGCAAGCGTCTCGCGCTTCCGAACGCGGAGATCATGATTCATCAGCCGTCCGGCGGCGCACAGGGTCAGGCAACGGAGATTGAGATCGTTGCGGACCAGATCTTGAAGATCAAAGAAAAATTGAACCGTATCCTGGCAGAGAATACGGGACAGCCTTACGAAAAGGTCAAGGCCGACACAGAGAGAGATAACTATATGACAGCCCAGGAGGCGCTGGAGTATGGTCTGATCGATGTGGTCGTGGACAAAAGACAGTAAGTAGTAAGCCAGACAGCAAGGTTACTGCGGGCAGAGATTGCGGCAGTAACCTTTCCTTGAAAATGTACGTTTTCCGGAAGAGACACCCTGATGTACGAGGGGTATCTTCCCGGAACCCGTGCGGGGCCGCAGGTATCGCGCGGCCTGATCTGACAGCGTAAAAGAGGTGAAATTATGGCATCACGTGACAATAACAAGCAGTTTCGTTGTTCTTTTTGCAATAAGACCCAGGACCAGGTGAGAAAGCTGGTGGCTGGACCAAAGGGCGTATACATCTGTGACGAGTGTATCGAGGTATGCGCGGAGATCATGGAGGATGAATTCGAAGAATACAACGATGACACCCAGGAAATCAATCTGATGAAGCCGAAGGAGATCAAGGCATTTCTGGATGATTATGTCATCGGACAGGAAGAAGCAAAAAAGGTCTTGTCTGTGGCTGTTTATAACCATTATAAGCGGATCCTCACAGATAAGAATTACGATATAGAATTACAGAAGAGTAATATCATCATGCTGGGACCGACCGGTTCCGGAAAGACATTGCTGGCGCAGACACTGGCCAGATTGTTAAATGTACCGTTTGCCATCGCGGATGCCACGGCTCTCACAGAGGCCGGCTACGTGGGCGAGGATGTGGAGAACATCCTCTTAAAGCTCATTCAGGCAGCGGATTATGATATTGACAGAGCGCAGACCGGTATCATTTATATCGACGAGATCGATAAGATCACGAGAAAGTCGGAGAATACCTCCATCACCAGAGATGTTTCCGGTGAGGGCGTGCAGCAGGCGCTTTTAAAGATTCTGGAAGGAACTGTGGCTTCTGTTCCGCCGCAGGGCGGAAGAAAGCATCCGCATCAGGAGTTCCTGCAGATCGATACGACCAATATCCTCTTTATCTGCGGCGGAGCCTTCGACGGTCTGGAGAAGATCATCGAGAGCCGGATCGGAAAGAAATCCATCGGTTTTCAGGCAGAGGTGGCAGGAAAAGAGAAGAAAGGTGTGGGAGAGTTGCTCAGGCAGGTGCTTCCGGAAGATTTCGTGAAGTTTGGACTGATTCCGGAGTTCATCGGACGTGTGCCGATCAATGTTTCCCTGGATCCGCTGGATGAGGAAGCACTGATCCGCATCCTCACGGAGCCGAAGAGCGCTCTGGTCAAACAGTATCAGAAGCTCTTTGAGCTGGACGGTGTGGAGCTGATCTTCACGGAGGATTCTCTGAGAGCCATCGCAGAGAGGGCTATCGCGAGAAAGACGGGAGCCAGAGGACTTCGTTCCATCGTGGAATCTGTCGTCATGGATCTGATGTACACCATTCCTTCTGATGAACTGGTGGCAACCTGCACCATCACCGCTGAGGCGGTGGAGGGGACCGGCAAACCGATCCTCACCTATCATGATGAGCCCGTCAGCAAGAAGAGTATCACAAAAAAACACAGGAAAAAAACAGGCAACGAGATTGCCTGAGAGTAGGAACAACAGGCTGACACAAGGCAGTGTGCGATACATTTGCTGTGC
>DXEQ01000320.1 GCA_019114885.1 Candidatus Anaerobutyricum stercoripullorum | reverse complement strand
GACAATACTTTTTAACCGTCCCTCTACAGATTCAATGGGAGAATACAATCCCCGGGTTCTGTGCTCCGTGATCACGTGGTTGAACTTGACTTCCAGTTCATCCACCGCAAGCTGATACGGATCCAGTAATTCCCGCCATAACTGTATCTCCATACCATCACCTCCACCTTATATTTGATTGCATTTGTAATGCGATCATTATACCACGTGCGCAGAAAAGAAAGCGGCGCGAACGCGACATTTGCTTCTCAAGCCGTGGCTCGCCGGTATAATCCTGCGCAGCAGGAAAAGCGGCAGGGCCGCTTTTGATTGCATTTGTAATGCAATCATTATACCATACAACAAAATAAAAAACACTTCTTTTGCAATTTTTTGCAGAAAAACTATCGGTTCTTTCCTGCATCTGTGTTTTCTTTTTCTTCTTGAGTATTTTTTTGTTCTGCCTTTCTCACGCGGAGGCCATACCGGCATCTTCCGGCAGGTTCTCCTGAAGCGCCGCTTCCACCGCCAGCGAATCGCATCGTTCATTCTCAGGATGCCCCGCATGTCCTTTTACCCAGTGAAAAGTAACCTTGTGATGTTCCATGGCCGCCAGCAGTCTCTTCCACATATCTGTGTTCTTCACCGGCTCCTTCCGGTTCCGCATCCAGTTTTTCTTCTTCCATCCATCGATCCAGTGTTCTTGAAAGGCCTTCACCAGATACTGAGAGTCTGAGTAGATATCGACCTCACAGGGCCGGATCAGCGCTTCCAGTCCCACGATGGCCGCCAGAAGCTCCATGCGGTTGTTGGTCGTGTTTTTAAAGCCCCCGGACAGCTCTCTTCTGTGGCAGTTTCCTTTGGAATCCGTATACATTAATACAGTCCCGTAACCGCCCGGTCCCGGATTCCCCCGGGCGGAGCCGTCGGTGTATATCGTTACTCTCAATATTCTTCTCCTTTTTTTGCGAACGTTTTTTCTCAATTATAGCATTTTCACCGGAAAAAGCAACAGAAACCACGTTTCGGGCAAAAGGGACAGAAAAAATCCCCCGAAGGCCCTTCTCCCGCCTCCGAAGAATTTTTTCGCTTTCCTAAATGATAATGCAGATCAGCCCTCCGCTGCTCTCGTTGACAATCTTTTCCATGGCACTCTGCAGTTTTTCCTGACTGTCCTCATTAATTTTGGTCACTTTGCCGGAAATGCCGTCGTCCACCAGCTGATTGAGTGTTTTTCCGAAAATGTTGACGTTCCAGATTTCTTTCGGATCCTCTCCCGCCTGTTCCCGGATATATGTAATCAGATCCTCCGCCTGCAGCTGCGTTCCCACGATCGGCGCGATCTCCGTAGTCAGGTTTGCCCGGATCAGATGAATGGACGGCGCCTCCGCCCGGATCTTCACACCAAATTTGCTGCCGTGTTTGACCACTTCCGGTTCCGAGAGAGTGATCTCCGACAGAGCCGGTTTCATCACGCCGTAGCCGCGCTCCCTGGCGTCCTTAAGCGCCTGCGACACCTCCTCAAATTCTCTTTTCTTTTCGGACAGTTCCTTCATGATCCGGATGAGATGGTATTCATTTTTGATGGAAATGCCTGTCAAATCAGAGAGTATCTCGTAATAGTAAGAATCTCTGATCTGGATTCGTACTTCCACCTCTCCGGTATCCATGTGGATTTTCTCCACTTTTCCGGATTCCATGTATTCATTATTCGGCACCGGTTTTTTGTAGACGTCTTTCATCTTCTCTTTATCCGCCAGATATTCCCGCATCAGATCCAGAATGGATTTCTTCAGCCAGTGATCATCCCTAAGGGTCTCCACCCATTTCGGCAGATAAAAGCCCACGGAAGAAAGAGGGAATTCCAGCAGTACATTTTTCATGATTTCCTGGATATCCTCCTGACGCAGCTGATCGCAGTTTACCGGCATGACAGTGGTGTGGTACTCTTTTGAGAGTTTCTCTGCCAGATTCTGCGTGGCTTTGGAATACGGGCGGTCGCTGTTCAGCAGCACCAGAAACGGTTTGCCGATGGCGAGAAGCTCCTCCACCGTTCTTTTTTCTGCCTCCACGTAGGAATCCCGGGGAATCTCCCCGAAGGAACCGTCGGTGGTCACCAGAATTCCGATGGTGGAATGGTCTCTGATGACTTTTCTCGTCCCGTACTCCGCCGCCTTGGTAAAAGGTACTTCATAATCAAACCAAGGGGTCTTTACAAGGCGTTCCTGCCCGTTTTCCAGATGTCCCCCGGCTCCCGCCACCATGAACCCCACACAGTCGATCAGGCGGACCTTCACCTTCATATCTTCCAGGGGCAGTTCCGCCGCCTCCTTCGGGATGAACTTCGGTTCTGTGGTCATGATGGTCTTGCCGGTGCCGCTCTGCGGCATCTCATCCAGAGTCCGCTGTCTTTCGTGCTCATCGGCGATCTTCGGGAGCACCATCAGTTCCATGAAGCGCTTGATAAATGTGGATTTTCCGCTTCGGACCGGTCCCACCACGCCCAGATAGATCTCACCGCCGGTTCTCACTGAGATATCCTGATATATATTATTTTTTTCCATGAAAAATCCCTCCCCAATACTAATGCAGTATATGCGGAGAGAGAGGAGAATAGACCCGGGCAGCGGGAGTTTTTTTACCGATGAAAAAAGAGAAGAGACGACAGCGGAAGCGCCGCTGCTGCCGTCGTCTCTCCGGCAGATTCTTGATATGCCTCAGTCCGCAAAGAATGCCGTCACGATCTGGCAGAGGGCTTCGTAATCCGAGAGCGCCATGGTCTCGCGGGCGGAGTGCATGGCCCACATCGGAATCCCGATATCGCAGCCCCGCATCGGGATGTGCGCGCCGATCATCGGCCCCAGCGTACTGCCGCCGCGGATATTGTTACGGTCGTTGATGATCTGAAGCGGCACGTCGTATTTCTCGGAAAGGCCCGTAAGGATGGCCTGCACCTTGGCGTCGGTGGCATATTTGAAGGTGCCGCTGCCTTTGACCGCCACCCCTTTGCCTACGTAGGCGCGGGTGGTAGTGTCGCAGCGGTCCGGGTAATTCGGATGAGCGCCGTGGGCGCCGTCCACGGAAAGATAGACACTGCCGGCCATGGAAGCGCGGAACATCTCCGAATCACAGCCGAGGGCGTGATAGATTCCCTCCAGTATATTTTTCAGGAGGTCGGAATCCGCTCCGGAACGGGTGAAGCTCCCCACTTCCTCGTGATTGAAAAGACCGATCAGATTGATACCGTTGCCCCGCTCTCCTTCTACCAGCGCCTCAAGAAGGGCGCTCACCGAGGCGAGGTTATCAAGGCGCGGGCTTAAGACCAGATCTCTGGACAGCCCAATCAGCTGCGGTTCATCATAATTATAGAGATTGAGTTCAAAACTTAAGATCTCCGAATCGTCCACGTTCAGCTCTCTGGCAAGAAAATGTACAAAGGCTCCCTCCGTCCAGGAGGCGCCGGTCACACCGGTCACCGGCATCAGTTCTTTCTGCCGGTCAATCTTCCACCCGCTGTTTGCATCCCGCTGCATGTGAATGGCGATTCCGGGGATGACGGCCACCGGTCTTTTGCTGTCGTAGAGGACGGCCTGCGGATGAAAAAGGCTCTCGCCTTTCAGGAAAACAGTCCCCGCCATCCCCAGAGGACGGTCGAACCAGGTATGATCCATCATACCGCCATATACCTCCACATTCAGCATGTCGCTTTCCATGCTGCGAAACTCCGGCCGCGCCTTCACCTTAAAGCAGGGCTGGTCCACATGGGCAAAGGCCATGCGCGCCGGCTGAATATAGGCTCTTCTCTGTCCCATGGTAAAGGCAAACAGCACATCCGGAAACGGTGTGATAAAATACCGTCCGCTGAGTCGCGGCGAAAAAAGCCGGTCATAATACAGTTCTTCAAAGCCCTCTTCCCGCAGATATTCTCTGGCAAATGCCACCACCTGCTGCGGTGCGGTCCCTTTTTTCAGGCAGTCAAATAATGTATTCATTCTTTCTCTCCTTTATATGGCAGAAATTTACATTTTATCTGGTCCGGATATGACAAATCTGTTTGCAAAGCAAACGCTCTGTGATACAATGGTTCCATCAATCTATGACAGGAGGAATATCATGCTTTCCGTTTCCATCACTGACGTAAAAAACTTTATGGCGCACCTGCTTTCCAGAGAGACCTTCGACCTGTTTTATCTGGTGGAAGCGTCTTTCAAAAAAGAAATATCCTATCATATCGACGGACATCTCAACGATGATTTCTTCGATACGGACTCCGAACGGCCGGAGCGGGAATATTGTCTCTGGAAAGAGGTGCGCCCGTTTGCATTTACTATTATAAAGGGAAAACGTCTTCCCCTCGGATGTAAGATTGTTCTGGCTCTGCCCAGAGCCACGGTAGCCTTCCTGATCAAAGAAAGCCACTGTTCTTTCCGGGAGGAGGATATCGAAGGCGTCTACCTGAATATCCTCTACGAACCGGAACATCTGTTACTCACCACCGGGATCTCCTACCGTACATTTTCTCTGGATAAATCACTGGAGCAGGATGTGGACGACCACATGAAACGCTTTCTCCAGAAAAGAGGTATCTGCTGAGTCCGCATTGCCCGGGAGGCATCCGCTGGCCTTTCGTTCCCAAATGGACAGTCGCCAAATCTATCGTTCCCGGGGAGGCGTCCACTGACCTTTCTGTCCCGAATAGGCAGCCGCCAAATCTATTGTTCCGGGGGGATTACCTGCCCGCAGTTTTTATCTCTGCAGAATCCGGTAAGCCTCCTTAAGCTGCGTATCTTTGCTCTCGTCATCCTGCGCCGCCGCCCATTCGTCTTCATTCATCTCCACGGTCACGTCCGGGGTGATTCCCACCTCGTGAATATCATTCCCGTTCGGCGTATAATATTTGGAGACGGTCATCTTGACGGCGGAACCGTCCGGGAGGGGCAGGATATTCTGCACGATACCCTTACCGTAAGTCGTCTCGCCCACCACAGTGGCGATACCGTAATCTTTCAGGCATCCGGTCATGATCTCCGATGCGCTGGCGGAATTCTCATTGACAAGAAGAACCACCGGCAGATTGATCACATCCACGGAGTCACTGTTGTACTCTGTCCGCTGACCCTCTTTATCTTCCGTATATACGATCAGCTTCTCATCAGGCACAAACCGCGACGTCAGATCCAGACAGGCGGTGAGCAGTCCGCCCCCGTTATCTCTCAGATCCACGATCAGGCTGGTCATCCCTTCTTCTGTGAGTGAGGCGACCGCCTCATCAAACTGTTCGGAAGTATTCTCCACAAACTGGGATACGGCGATATAGCCGGTCTTGTTTTCTTTCATCTCCCAGGTGACAGTCTCCATCACGATCTGGGATTTGTCCACGGTGACTTCCAGCGTCTCGCCGCCCCGAAGCACAGTGAGGAGCACCGGTTCCTCATCTTTTTTGATCTCGGAAACCGTCGACTGGAGACCCAGCTTCGCCGTGTCCTTTCCATTGACTGTCATGATGATATCGTCCACCAGAAGTCCCGCATTATAAGCCGGACCGTCTTTATTGACCTGTTCCACGACCACGTAACCCGTGTCCGCATCCTGACGCACCGTCACGCCAATCCCCACATACTCTCCGGAATCATCGGCCATGAGCTGCTCGTATTCTTCCGCATTATAGTAGGCGGCATACGGGTCATCCAGTCCCGCCATATATCCTTTATAAATATAATCTTCCAGATGATCTCCGTCAGTCTCATTTAAGAAAAAGCGGTCCACATAGGCTTCCAGTACCGAAAGCTTTGTGAGTACCTTAAAATTATTGACACCGCTTCCCGAACCGCCGAAAATGAGCAGTAACTCCCCGATCATAAAACCAACAACAGCAATGGCGAGAACCCGCAGGCACTTTTTCAGACGGGCTGCCCATTTGCCGGCAGTTCCCGCATCATCCGGGGATGTCTGTCCCCGGTATACATATCTGTGCGTCTTTGGCGTCTCCGGGGAAGTATCCACATTTTCTGAACTATTCACATTTTCTTCTGAAAAGGACGGTTCCTGCTGCTTTTTCGCGGCGTCTCTGACATCATCCTGTCTTTCTGTCTCCTGTTTACTCATGTCATCCTGTCCTTACTGCCATGATCCGCGCTTTTGTACAAAGGAGGCGCGGATCAAAATGCTTCTTTAATATTCTACCTGTTCCATATATTTCATATATTTCACAACCATGAGAGCAATCTTAAATGTGATGGCATCCTCGAATACACGAAGATCCAGGTTCGTGCTCTTCTGCAGCTTATCCAGACGGTATACCAGCGTATTTCTGTGGATATAGAGCTGTCTGGAAGTCTCGGATACATTTAAGCTGTTCTCAAAAAACTTATTGATGGTCATCAATGTCTCATCGTCAAACTCATCCGGAGAACGTCCCTCAAAGATCTCCTTGATAAACATCTTGCAAAGCGGCAGCGGCAGCTGGTAGATCAACCGGCCGATGCCCAGGCGGTTGTAGGCAACCACGCTGTTCTCCGGATAGAAGATCTTGCCCACATCCATGGCCATCTTCGCTTCCTTATAGGAACGGGAAACTTCCTTGATCTCCCCAACGATCGTTCCGTATGCCACATGTACTCTGGTCATGGCTTCCGTGTTGAGCATATCCACAATAACCTCCGCCGTCTTGTGGAGTTCATTATAGCCCTCGCTGGCCTTTACCTCCTTGACAAGGATGATATTCTTCTCATCCACAGCGGTGATAAAATCTCTGGCCTTGGCGGAGAAAATACTCCGCACCGTCTCAAAGACATTGTTATCTTTATCATTTTTCGTCTCAATGATGAAAACGCAGCGCCGTACATCGGTCTCGATGTGCAGCTTCTTGGCCCGGTTATAGATGTCCACCAGAAGAAGATTATCCAAAAGGAGATTCTTGATAAAGTTATCCTTATCGAATCTCTCCTTATAAGCAACCAGGAGATTCTGAATCTGGAACGCCGCCATCTTTCCGATCATGTAAACATCATCGGTCTCACCCTTCACCAGGATGATGTATTCCAGCTGATTCTCATCAAACACTTTAAAAAACTGATATCCCTGCAGCATCTGGCTCTCTGCCAGAGATTCGGCAAAGACCAGCACGGCCTCCTTGTACTCCTCCACTGCGTCCAGTGTGGAAGCCAGTGGCTTGCCTTCTGTATCCATCACACATAAATCAATTCTTGTGATCGCTTTGATCCCGTCAATTGTATCCTGCAAAATCTGATTTGAAATCATAGTGCCCCTTCCTCTCCGAACTCTCTGTTCTAGTGCTTTTGTATAAAAAAGTAAGACTTATTTGTTATTCTAATACAAATAATAAAAAAAAAAAAGAGGAAAACACATAAAAATGTACAATTCCTCTCTCTTTTTTATACCAAAATGATGACAAAATATATATTTTATACTTTTCTCATGATATTTTACATATTTTACCTGTCAAAGGTTGTTTTCATCCGGCGTCTTCTCCCCGGAAGCATCCCCGCTCCCGGCGTCCTCCAGCACCTTCTGCTTGAAGATGGAGCCGACCACCGTCTTTCTGATGATGGACTCCTTCTTAAGACGAAACCAGATCCCGTCCAGCCGAAGCTTCTTAAGAATCTCCGGCGCACGCTCCGTCTCTTTTCGGATCAGAGGCTGCACCGACTCCATACAGATGCAGAGTCTGGTATTCATCATGGACGCATACTCCTTCACAAAGAGAAGCTGCTGTTCCACCGGCAGACAGAAAAATACGATATCCGGGATATTGGCATTGATCTCATTGACGATCCTGTCCGTCGTCTCGCCGTCAAAGACGATACCGCTTCGGAAAATATCCGGATACATGGTCCCGATATATTCCTGCAGAGAATCCAGATGTTCCTGTTTGGACATGACCGCATAGATCTCCCGGCTCTCCCTGTTCAGTTTCGAAAAGAGCCGCTTGAGATACTCATCGGCATATTCCCCGATTCCTTCTCCGTCCCCTGCGCTGTTTTTCTGATGACGGATTGCCAGCTCCATGTGACTGTCCCCCGGAAGAACAAGCTGGAAATTCTGAACTGCCTCCGCCGCTTCCGGCTGATTCTGGCAGTACAGAGAACTTTCCGCCGAGTGGAAAAATACCACTTCGAGACCCTTTCGCTTCATGTAGTCCATCGTCAGATTCACAGCTTTTTCCGGACGCATCGTCGACACATCGATGCCGAGCACATTTACTTTTCTAAAAGAATGTTCTTTCATGCCTTATGGTCCTTTCCAGACGTTC